>JACCXW010000287.1 GCA_013696785.1 Geodermatophilaceae bacterium
CCCCCGGACACTGACCTGCCGCCGCCCCCGGACCCCGGCCAGCCCGCGCCGCCGCCCCAGTCGGGCGCCGAGGACCCCAACGTCATCGCCTCCGGGCTCGACACGCCGTGGGGTTTGGCGCAACTGCCGGATGGCTCGGCCATCGTGGGCGAGCGCCGTACCGGCCGGATCCTGAAGGTCTTCCCGGACCGCTCGCCGCCGTTGGAGATCATGACGATCCCTGGTCTGGACTCCACCGGGGACGGCGGACTGCTCGGGCTCGCACTATCGCCGGCGTACACCGAAGACGCCCTCGTCTACGCCTACGCAACGACCGCGACGGACAACCGCTTGCTGCGCTTCACCCTGGGCGGCACACCGCAGGCCATCCTCACCGGGATCCCCAAGGGTGCCACCGGGAACGGCGGCCGGATCGCGTTCGGGCCGGATGAGCTCCTGTACGTCGGAACCGGTGACACCGGCAGACCCGAACTGTCGGCGGATGCCGCCAGTCTGGCCGGCAAGGTGCTGCGGCTGGACATCTTCGGGAAACCGGCGCCGGACAACCCGGTCAGCACGTCACCGGTGTGGACCCGGGGGCACAGCAACATCACAGGCCTGTGCTTCGACGGTGCCGATCGGCTGTTCGTCACTGAGTCGCTGAGCGATGAGTTCAGCTTGCTCGAGCCCGGCGCCGACTACGGCTGGCGCAACCGGCCGGTGGATGCGGATGTGCCGACGAGGGTCTTCCCCGATGCCGGGCTCGGCGGCTGCGGGATCCTTAACCGGGTCGCCTTCCTCGGCGCTGTGGACGGCGAGCGCATCCTGATCGCCATCCTGGACGGAAACGGCGACACGGTGGGCGAGCCGGAGGAATTCCTCCCTGGCAGCTACGGCCGGCTGCGGACGGTCGTCGTCGATCCGATCGGCGCCCTGTGGATCACGACCTCCAACCTGGACGGCCCCGGTCAGCCTGCTCCGACTGACGACCGGGTGCTGCGGGTGCCACCGCCGTCAGAGGCCGGCGGCGGCGTCAGCTGACGCCTGCCCACCGGACGTTTCAGGGCGCGATCAGGCCTGGTCGAGCCGGGCCAGGATGAGTTCCCGGACGACCTGCGCGTCGGCCTGCCCGCGGGTGGCCCGCATCACCGCACCTACGAGCGCCCCGGCCGCGGCGACCTTGCCGCCGCGCACCTTCGCAGCGATGTCCGGGGCGGCTGCGATCGCCTCGTCGACAGCCGTTCCGAGTTCTCCGGTGTCGCTCACCACCTCGAGACCACGCGCGGTGACGACCTCCTCCGGCGAACCCTCCCCCGCCAGCACGCCGGACAGCGCCTGCCGGGCCAGCTTGTCGTTGACCCGGCCCGTGGTGACCAGGCCCGCAAGCTGCGCCACCTGCGCCGGAGTCACGGCCAGCTCCTCGAGTTCGACGCCCGACTCGTTCGCCCGGCGCGACAGGTCGCCGAGCCACCACTTCCGAGCGTCCTCCGCCGACGCGCCCGCAGCCACGGTCGCCTCGATCAGGTCAAGCGCGCCGGCGTTGGTCAGCGCATCCATCTCCGCATCCGACAGTCCCCAGGTCGCCTGCAGCCGGCACCTCCTGGCTGAGGGCAGTTCCGGGAGGGTCGCCCGCAGCCGCTCGACCCACTCCGTGTCGGGGGCGAGCGGAACCAGATCCGGCTCGGGGAAATAGCGGTAGTCCGTCGCCTCCTCCTTCGACCGCCCGGCTGTGGACTCGCCACTGTTCTCGTGGAAGTGCCGGGTCTCCTGGATGACCCGCTGCCCCGCATCCAGGACGGCCGCCTGCCGGACTATCTCCGACCGGACAGCACGCTCGACCGATCGGAGCGAGTTGACGTTCTTCGTCTCGGTGCGAGTCCCCCACGCGTCACTGTCCACACGCGACAGTGAAGTGTTGACGTCGCAGCGCATGCTGCCCTCCTCCATGCGCACGTCGGATACGCCGAGACTTCGCAGGATGCCGCGCAACTCGGTGACGTAGGCGCGGGCCACCTCCGGCGCGAGCGCACCGGTGCCTGGCACGGGCTTGGTGACGATCTCCACGAGTGGGATGCCGGCCCGGTTGAAGTCGACGAGCGAGTGCATCGACCCGTGGATTCGCCCCGTGGAACCGCCCACATGCAGCGACTTTCCGGTGTCCTCCTCAAGGTGCACCCGCTCGATCTCGATCCGGTACGCGACGCCGTCGAGCAGCACGTCGACCCAGCCGTCGGTGCACAGAGGTTCGTCGTACTGGCTGATCTGGAAGTTCTTCGGCATGTCCGGGTAGAAGTAGTTCTTCCGGGCGAACCGGCACCACGACGCGATGGAGCAGTTCAGCGCCAGGCCGATCAGGATCGTTGCCTCGATTGCCCGGGCATTGGCGACGGGGAGGGCGCCCGGTAGGCCCAGGCAGACGGGGCAGACCTGCGTGTTCGGTTCGGAACCGAAGCGGGTCGAGCAGCCGCAGAACATCTTCGACACGGTCCCGAGTTCGACGTGTGTCTCCAGGCCGATCACCGGGGCGTAGCGGGCCACGACGTCGTCGTAGGCAGACATGGTGAGAGTCATCGATTTCCCTGAGGTCCGGGCCGGCGGTCGCTCAGCTGAGACGGTAGTCCTTCGTGCGATCCTGGCTCGCCTCGTCGCGGTGGGTCAGCTGCGCCCGTTGCTGCCGGAACCAGATGATGTAGAGCCAGCTCGACAGCACGAACAGGACCAGCAGGGCGAGCCGCGCGGTGTTGAGCGCCACGTCCCATGACCACGTGAGGAGGCCGAGGACAAGCACCAGCAGGCACAGCAGTCCGACCAGGCGCCACAGCGCCGACGTGGCAAAGGACTCCCACGAGGGTCCGGGCGTGGGCCTCGGGGACGGGCCGGCCGGATGCGGCACGCTGCCTCCTGTCGTCCCTGCGCGCGGCGACGCCGCATCGACTGCCTCCACGGTGACACACGTGGGGCTGTTGGGGCGAGCCCGGGCACGCAACGTCTACGGCCGCTGACTGTGAGTTCATCGTGAACGTCTCCGGCCGAGGCTCAGCACATAGCCCGAGACGACGGTGACGAGCCCTACCGAGGCGATGCCCAGGAAGATCACGTTGCCCGTCATGAGGTAGGCGGTGACGCCTGCCACCGCCGCCAACAGCGCGAGCAGCAACCCCAGGCCGACCATCTACAGCGACTGCCCGGCGGCCAGGATCGGCTGCCCGTCGCGGCCCGCGACGGCGGTCTCGACGGCGGCCGCCACCCGGTAGCAGCGGTCGTCGGCGAGGGCCGGTGCCATCACCTGCAGCCCGACCGGCAGCCCGTCGGACAGCCCGCAGGGCACGGAGATGGCAGGCGTACCGGCCAGGCTCGCCGGAAGGGTGCAGAGGTCGGCGGCGTACATCGCCATGGGGTCGTCGACCCGTGCTCCCAGCGGGAACGCCACCGTCGGGGTGGTCGGGGAGATGAGGACGTCGCAGGTCTCGAAAGCCGCGGCGAAGTCCCGGCTGATCAGCGTGCGGACCTTCTGCGCCTGTCCGTAATAGGCGTCGTAGTAGCCGCTGGACAGCGCGTACGTGCCCAAGATGACCCGGCGCTTCACCTCAGCCCCGAAGCCGGCCTCACGGGTCAGGGACATGACCTCCTCCAGGCCGCGCACGCCGTCGTCGCCGACCCGCAAGCCGTAGCGGACCGCGTCGAACCGGGCCAGGTTGGACGAGCACTCGCTCGGGGCGATCAGGTAGTACGCCGGCAGCGCGTAGCCGAAGTGCGGGCAGCTGACCTCCGTGATCGTGGCCCCGAGGTCGCTGAGCAGCTGGACGGCGCCGGCGAAGCTGTCCAGTACGCCGGGCTCGTAGCCGTCGCCGGACAGCTCCCGGACGACGCCGACCCGCAGGCCCGACAGATCGGCGCGAGCCCCTTCGCGGGCGGCCGCGACCACCGCCGGGACGGGCGCGGCGATGCTCGTCGAATCGGCCGGGTCGTGTCCGCCGATGACCTCGTGCAGCAGCGCCGCGTCGAGCACGGTCCGCGTCAAGGGCCCGGCCTGGTCGAGACTGGAGGAGAACGCGATCAGGCCGTACCGGCTGACCCCGCCGTACGTGGGCTTGTGCCCCACCAGGCCGGTTACCGCGGCCGGCTGCCGGATGGAACCGCCGGTGTCGGTGCCGATCCCGAGCGGCGCCTCGTACGCCGACACCGCAGCCGACGAGCCGCCCGAGGAACCGCCGGGAACCCGGTCGAGGTCCCACGGGTTGTGGCTCGGGCCGTATGCCGAGTTCTCCGTGGACGATCCCATCGCGAACTCGTCCATGTTCGTCTTGCCGAGCATGACGATGCCGGCCTCGCGCACCCGGCTGGTGATGGTGGCGTCGTACGGCGGGATCCAGCCCTGCAGGATCTTCGAACCACTGGTGCTCACCAGGCCCCGTGTGACGACGACGTCCTTCATCGCCAGCGGTACGCCGGCCAGCGGCCCCAGCACCTCCCCCGCCGCCCGCTTCTCGTCCACCGCGCGGGCAGCGGCAAGCGCACCGTCGGCATCGACGCGCAAGAAGGCGTGGATCTTGGCGTCGACGGCAGTGATGCGGTCCAGATGCGCCTGCGCGACCTCGACCGCGCTGGCACCTCCGGCGGCGATCTCGGCGGCGAGCGCCGCGGCGTCCATTCTCGTGAGGTCGGTCATTGCTGGCCCGGATCGTCCAGGATGCGGGGTACGCGGAAGCGGCCGTCCTCGGCCGCGGGCGCGGCGGCCAACACCTCCTCGCGCGGCAACGACGGCCGCAGTTCATCAGGGCGAAGGACGTTGACTACCGGTACGGCGTGGCTCGTCGGCGGAATGTCGTCCGCGGCAACCTCCCCCACCCGGGCGACGGCGCCGAGGATGACGTCGAGCTGCCCCGCGAAGACATCCAGCTCGTCGTCGGTGACGGCCAGCCGGGCCAGCCGGGCGAGGTGCGCGACCTCCTCGCGCGAGATCGAGGCCATGTAGGGCGTCTCCAGGAGTTCCGGGGGCTGGGCAACGGCCCGCAGTCTACGGCGAGTGGCTGCACCTGCTGCGGACGTGCACCTCCGCCAACCGACGGATACGGGAGGCTTGGCTCGGCTGTGCCGCCAGGAGTTCAGCCGGTAGCGGGCCACGACCTCGGGCAGCCAATCGGGCTCGCCGAACTCGAGTCCATAGCTGGTCGCGAAAGCACTCGAATCCGGCCGGACGATGGTCAAGCGTGGAGCCTCGATGTCCGCCGCCCATCATGGGCGTTCGCGGTGGGATGGTCACGGCCCGGAACTGATTGACGTCGGTCCCGGCGGGCGGGACGCTTGTGCCTATGGAGCTGCCTGCGGTGTCGACGGTTGCCCGCTGGGCCGCAGACGTCCGGGGCGAGGGCCGCGCCGTGCGGGTGGCCGCGCACGTCGACGCAGGTTTCCTGGTCCTGAGCACATGGAAGGCCGACGTCTGCGTGGGCACGGTCCGGCTGGTGCCGAGAGAGGCGGCGGAACTGATCGCCGGTCTCGCCGAGTGCTTGGCCGGTCTTGCCTGCGAACCCCCGGGCCCTACGTCGATGGTCTCGGACCTTCGCCGCCCCCACCTCGATGATCTTGGGAGATGACCGGACTGAGCCGGCAACATCCCGAGATCACCGAACGATGGGCGGCAACTCGCCGAGATCACGAGCGGACAGGGCCGATTCCCGGCAACGGCGACCGGTCAGGTCAGACCGGCTCGAGGATCGCGACCAGGTTGTGCCGGGCTCGGAGCCGAGCGCTGACGGCTTCCAACTGCGAGCGGCGGCCGACGAGAGCCGCGGGCCGCCTGCCGAGACGTGCCTGCAGGGCTATCCAGACCGACGTCACAGCACCGAGGTCGGGAATCTCTGCGCGCAGGCTGCGCGCCATCGCCACCCGCCTGCCGCGGCGGGCCGGCTGTACTGCCGATGTGGTCACCGCAGTCGCGGGCCGGTCCCCGGACTCGACGCGCTCGAGCGGTGCCGGGATCACGAGTGCCCACAGCCGGTCGAAATCGACCGGCGGCCGCGGCGCAGAGCGTGAGCCGGTCATCAGGAAGAGATGTTCGCCGTCGTAGCACGTCAACTCGACGGCAATCACGCCATCACCGAGGTTCGTGAGCCTCGTGACCCGTCGTACGTCGAGCAGCACCTGCGAGCCGTGCTGCGGGCAATGCACCGCAAACATCAGAGCCGCCGATCCACCGACGCCAGCGAACCGGCGTCTGACGGGTGCCTCATAGATGGGCGAACGTTCGTGCTTTTCTGTGCGGACACGAATCCTCCTCGGTGTGCGAACGCGGCGTGGCTCAGGCAGGGGACAGTGGTCGGGCGACTTCCACCAAGCGCTCGAACGCGACTCGGGCATGCTGCTCGGCGAGCGGGTCGCGGAGCAACCGATTGGCATGGTGGAAGGCGAGCGTCACGCCGTACAGGTCGTACGCGAACTGCGCGGGATCGCATCCCTGATCGAAATGCCCCTCGGTCATCCCGCTGCGGAAAACGGTGGCAAGGGTGTCGAGCCAATCGCGCTGGTTGCGAACGAACCGGTCGCGCAGCGGACCGTCGGGCTCATCGTCGAGTTCAGCCGCGGCGCTGATGAAGACGCAGCCACCCGGGAGCGCCCAGACGCTGCCGCCGTCCCACAGCAGCCAGCGATCGAACAAGGCCCGCAGCCGCGGCTCGCCACGAGGCTCACGCAGGGCGGGTCGCAGAACCATGTCGACGAACCACTCCGAGGCGTACTCGACGAGCGCCCACTGCAGTTGCTCCTTGGACTTGAAGTGGGCGAACAGGCCGCTCTTGGACATCGACGTCTGCTCGGCCAATCCGCCGATCGTCAGGCCGCGCAGGCCGACGGTGCTCGCCGTCCGCAACGCCTTGACCAGGACCGTCTGCCGGGTCTCCTCGCCTTTGCCCATAGCATAAGAAAAGCACGATCGTTCGTTCCTGGCAACGCCCTCGGCGGCTTCGTGGCACTGGCGGTGGCTGTCGCCGCCGCCTCAACCGGATTCCGCAGCGACTCCGAGGTGTATGCCAGGGTGACAGCCCTGAGCACCACGACGTCCTTCACCTCGTCGCCGTCGCGCCTGCCCGGCTCGCCCGCGCTCGTCGGTGTGTCGCTGATCGCGGCGCTCCCAGAGGCGTCCGGTGTCAGCTCGGTCGAGTTCAAGGCCACGAT
>JACCXW010000304.1 GCA_013696785.1 Geodermatophilaceae bacterium
TCCATGCACAAGCCAGCGGAGGCCTTGCCCTGATGGACGTGACGACGGCGTACCTCGAATTGCACGAAGACGGAGCAGCGACGGCAGCTGCCGATCCGGCGGCACCGTGCCGTCAGGACATCATCCCCCTCGTCCTTGTGCGACCAGTAGGACCCGGTCCGTTTCCGGCCGCGATCGTGCTGCACGGCGGCGGCCAATCCGACGCGGCCTGGCTCGACTACGCGATGGGTCTGGCGGCGCGGGGGGTGATCGTGGCGTTGCCCGACGCCCGGCAGCACGGCCGCTGGCTCGTGATCAATCCTGACCCGGAGGGCTACCTGCCGGTCCTGGAGGTGCTGGCCCTCCTTCTCGGGGGCGTCACGGACGTCCGGCTGGCGACCGATTACGTGTGCGGCACCGAGGAGTGCGACGGGCGGGTCGCCCTGCAGGGGTTCTCACTGGGTGTGGGTGCAGGCAGCCGTCGTCGACTGGCTCGTGGCGAAACTGGAACCAATCGTTGCCTAGCAGCGGCGGACCAGCACGCTAGTCCCGTGGGAGCATCGGTGGCATGAGCTTTCTCGGCGGGGGTAAGGGCTTCAACGACCCGGAGCTCGCCGCTGCCAACCGGCGCCAGCGCGAGCACTTCGCCCGGGACATCAACGACCAGCGCACGCTTGCCGCCGGCGGTGAGATCCCCGGTCATCGGAAACGGTCGCCGTGGTTGCTGCTGGCGGCGGTGGCGGCTTTTTTCCTTCTCGCGGCGTTCTTCCGCGGCGGCGGGGAGACCGATCCGGTTGCGATCGAGCGCAGCTGCACGGTACCGGCCTTGGTCGTCGAGATGAGCACGGTGGTCGGCGGCGACAACATTCGGGTGCGCAGCACCGGCCCGCAGGACGAGCAGTACATCCTCACCATCGACGGCGAGCCGATCCGGGGTCAGGCGGACCAGGAGCCCCCGTACACCAGTACCCCCGAGGGTCCGGCGTACAGCCTGCTTGACTGCGTCAGCCCGTCGTTCCTCATTCCGTCGCCCGTGCAGGCCGGCGAGCACAAACTGGAGTTGGTCGCGTACGGCGCCGCCGGGGCAGAGACGGTCGCGACCGTCACCCTCACCGTCACCGACTGATTCGGGTGCTGCACCTTCGGGTCACCGTGCCGGCCGAGCGCCGCCACGATGTAGTCGAGCTGCTCCGCGAAGACGCGGGCGTCGCGAACCTCGCGGTCCTCCCCGGTTGCTCGATCAAACCTCCCGGGGACCTCATCCTTGCCGATCTGGCGCGCGAGTCCGCCGATGACGTCATCCGCGCACTGCGCGAGCTGCAGATCGACGTCGTGGGCACGATTTCGCTCGACGCAGTCGACACCTCGATCAGCCATGCCGCCGAGCGCGCCGAGCACGAGGCGCCGGGGGACCCTTCGGACGCGGTCATCTGGGAACAGGTGATCCGTGCTACCGACGCCGATTCGGCCCTGTCGGTGACGTTCATCGCGTTCCTCTCCATCGCCATCGTGCTGGCGGCGATCGCGATCGTGCTCGACTCTGCTGTCCTCATCGTCGGGGCGATGGTGCTCGGCCCGGAGTTCGGCGCGATGGCCGCAGTGGCGGTGGGGCTGGTGCACCGTCGGCTCAGCGTCGCGCGACGAGGGATCGTGGCGTTGACGGTCGGCTTCGCGGCCGCGGTCGGCATCACCACGGTGCTCGCGTTCGCTGCCCGCGCGCTGGGCTGGATCGACGCGTCCCTGATCGACGCGGCGCGGCCGCAGACCGGCTTCATCATCTCGCCGGACAAATGGTCCCTGATCGTGGCGTTCATCGCCGGCATCGCCGGGATCTTGTCCCTGACGGCATCGAGATCCGGGGCTCTGGTCGGGGTGTTCATCTCAGTGACGACGGTGCCGGCGGCGAGCAACGTCGCGCTCGCGGTGGCACTGGGCGACTCCTCGGAGTTCAGGGGCTCGCTGCTCCAGCTCGGCATCAACATCGGCGCGATCCTGGTCGCCGGGGTGCTCACCCTGCTCGTGCAGCGGACGTTGTGGCGACGGGTGCCGCACGCAGCCCCACGCCCGGCCGGTCGGCACCACCCCTGACCGGCTGCCGCACCGGCGTTGCGGTCGTCGAACTGAACGCCGTACCGGCCGGACGCACGGACGCAAGCCTCAAAAGGCGACGCGGGTCAGGAAGCCGCCGTCCACGACCAGATTGGTGCCCACGCAGAAAGACGCGACCGGCGAAGCGAGGAACGCCACCGCTGCCGCCACCTCCTCCGGCCGGCCCAAGCGACCGACTGGGATGCGGGCCCGGATCGACTGGTAGAAGTCGGGCTTGTCGTCGCGCCGCCGCTCCCAGGAGCCACCAGGAAACTCGATCGGCCCAGGGGACACGACGTTGACGCGCACGCCGCGTGGGGCCAGCGATCGGCCCAGTCCGGCGGCATGGTGGATGAGTGCCGCCTTGATCGCCCCGTAGGAGCCGGGTCCGGACGGCGGCGCGGTGTCCGACGCAGACGTGGTCGCTACCGCTACCAGGGCACCCTTGGATCGCGTCAGCGCATCCGTGGCAGCCTCGGCCAGCCGGACGAAGGCCAGCAGATCGGTCTGGAAGCTGGTCGCCCATTGCTCGGGGCCGCTCAGCCCGCCGCCGGCAGAGGCGTTGGACACGACCACGTCCAGGCCTCCGAGCGCGTCGGTGGCGCTGTGCACGAAGGCGGCGAGCGCGTCGCCGTCAGCAACGTCGACCACCTCGTCGTGGACCGTCACGCCTCCGGCTCGCAGCTCCCCCGCCGCCCGGCGCAGCGCATCCTCCCCCCGTGCGCAGATCGCAAGCGCACAACCTTCATCCGCGAACGTCGCGGCGATGGCGCGCCCGATTCCCCGCGACGCTCCCGTGACGAGTACCCGTTTTCCCGACAGCCTGAGGTCCACGCTGCACCTTCTCACGGCCGACAGAGATCACAACCGTTTCCCGAGCAGCGCGGCGGCTGCGGCCTTGCCGGGGATGCCCGAGATCCCGCCGGTAGGCGCGGTCCCGCCACCGGAGATGAAGAGTCCGTCGATCGGCGTGCGGTGGCGTGAGAGGCGCCTCGTCGGCCGCAGGAACGCAAGCTGGTCAAGGGAGATGTCCAGCACCATCGGGTGGGCGCCGGGCCAGTCGAGCTGCTCGGCCATGAGCTGCGGCGTCCGGATGGACATGCCTACGATCGTGTCGCGGAAGCCGGGGCCGTGTCGTTCCATGGAGTCGATCATCCGTTGTGCGAACGGCTCGGCGTTGCTCTCCCAGCCACCGTCCACTGCGGACGGCGCGCAGGGGCACGCGAGATACACCGTGTGGTGGCCAGGCGGAGCCAGGGTGTTGTCCAGCGCCGATGTCGAAAAGGCGTACGTCGGCACTGGGTCAGGAAGGCGCTCAGCCTCGGCACTGCGGAAGCCCCGGGCGAGTTCATCCAGACCGTCCACATGGGACTGCAACCCGTTCCAGTCTCCGGGCTTGGCATTGCGGTATGGCGGCAGTTCCGTCGTGGCCAGATGAACGACCATCTGTACGGCGTTCCCGCGGTGAGCGGCTTCGAGTTCTGCAGCGACCGGGCCGGTGAGCGGCGGGTCGCAGAGGTCGAGCAGCGCGGTCCTCGGATCGATCGAGGCCACCACGCGATCGGTCTTCCAGATCTGTCCACTGTGGACTCTGACGGCGCGCACTCGACCCGCGGCGGTGTCGATCGAGACGACCTTCTGTCCGGTGTGGACGGTGCCGCCGTAGGACTCCAGTCTTGTGACGAGTGCATCGGTCAGTGCCTGCGATCCGCCTTTCGCATGCCACTGGCCGAACCGGTGGTACGCCGCCTGCCACAACGCGTAGAACGACCCGCCGACGACGTCAGGGCCGGCGGAGGAGTGCGCCGCGAACGCGCCGATCGGCGCCCGGGTGAGATCGCTGCCCAGGTGGGTTCGCAGAAGTCCGCCGTACGGTGCGATCAGTCCGTGGACGAGCCCGGACGGCCCGCCGAACCGTCGCACGGCGGTATTCAGGCGAGCGATCCTCCCGACAGCGGTCCTGACCGCATCAGCCGCCGAGGATGCGGCGGACATCCCGGCCACCGCGACATCGACGAGCGGCAAAGCCATGTCCATGAGATCGGCGTACCGGCGCGCCTCGGTGGGATCGAGCTCGGCGATGCTGGCGACGGTGCGCTCGATGCTGCGGTGGAAGCGGACGACCCGGCCGTCGGCGAAGAAGCCGGCCGCAAACGGCTCCATCTCCTGGTAGACCAGGCCGGCTTCGGCCAGCCGCAGTTCGGCCGGGATCGTCGTCATGTTGATCAGGTTGTGCGCGACGGAGTGGGTGTCGAACTTGAAGCCGGGGACGGTCTCCTCGGTGCGCGACCCGCCGCCCGGGGCGTCGGACTGCTCCAGGACCGTGACCTCACAGCCTTCGCGGGCCAGGTAGCAGGCCGCGACCAGCCCGTTGTGGCCCGCGCCGACAACGACGACCTTCACCGCCGGGACGTCAACGGGTCGGCGAGCGGGTGAAGTTGCGGTGCGAGCGGGATGGCGTGGGACCGCGCTGTCCCTGGTAGCGCGAGCCATAGATCTCCGAGCCGTAGGGGTACTCCGCCGGGCTGGACAGCCGGAACAAGCACAGCTGCCCGATCTTCATGCCCGGCCAGAGCATGATCGGCAGGTTGGCGACGTTGGACAGTTCGAGCGTGATGTGACCACTGAACCCTGGGTCGATGAAACCGGCGGTGGAATGGGTCAGCAACCCGAGCCGGCCGAGGCTGGACTTGCCTTCCAGCCGGCCGGCGAGATCGTCGGGAAGCGACACGACCTCCAGCGTCGAGCCGAGCACGAACTCGCCGGGATGCAGGACGAACGCCTCGTCTCCGTCGGGCTCGACGAGCGTGGTCAGCTCGTCCTGCTGCTCGGCCGGGTCGATGTGGGTGTAACGGGAGTTGTTGAAGACCCGGAAGAAGCGGTCCAGGCGTACGTCGATGCTCGACGGCTGCACCAGCCCGGCGTCGTAGGGCTCGAGTGCGAGGCGGCCGGCGTCGACCTCCGCGCGAAGATCCCGGTCGGAGAGCAGCATGCGTGGAACCCTAGCCAGGGAGCGTCACGATCTCCGCCGGTACGGCGTCCCACCACCTGGTGTAGCGGCGGTAGACGCCCGGCTCGCGCGGTGCGATGAGCGCGGTAAGTGCGGTGGCCTCGGCGGCCAGTTCGTCCCAGGCCTGCTCCGGCAGCGGCCGGAAAGCCTTGACCTGGATCGCGCCGTCCGCGGGCAGCCAGACCCCAGCCACCGACCCGTCGACCAAGACCGTCGGAAGCACGTCGCCGTTCTGCCGGATGACCTGCGTGCGAACGTCGGCGGGGATGATCCGGCTGCGACCGGCGTAGGCCAGCAGAACGCTGTCCCACATGGGCAGGAACCGCGCCGGCGCAGGTGTCTCCCCGGCTGGGATCACACCGTCGGGTACGTCGAACAACTCTTGCCCGCTGGTGTTCTCGAAGATGCGCAGTTCGGGCCGCAGCCGCTCGAAGGCCGCTCGCATCGGCGCGCGAGCGTGCTTGGTGAACTGTGCGATATCAGCGAGGGTGGCCGGCCCGAACGCGGCGAGATAGCTGAGAACGACGCACTCAAGAGCCTTGTCTGTGTTGAGCCCGAACGGGGCGGTTGATGGTGCGACGTAAGACGGGCGGCGGGAGTACATCCACGGCTCGTCGTCCGGGGCGCGAAGGACCGGCGCGAATGGGCGGACCGCCCACCACCAACCCTGATCGACAAAAGCTCCCGCCAGGCCCTCCAGATGCGCCCTCATCTCGGCATTGGAGCGCGGCTCGGCGGTGGCGAAGGCGACGGCGCTTGCTACGAGGTGATCGACCTGCTCACGAGGTACGGCACCGGCCGGGAACCGTGGCATCCCGGTCCGGGCGCGGCGGATGTAGTCGGCGTGAGCTGCCCAGAAGGCGGGATAGTCCTCGGCCGTCAGCAGGTGCAGGGTCACTCGCATCGCCGTGGTCTTCACGATCTCGCCCGTCCGGATGGCCTCGTCCAGCAAGCGTGGGTCGAAGTCGGCGAGCCGGGTCCAGAGCGCGAGGTACGGCGAGGCAGGCTCCTGCGCCTGCAGCGCGCACAGACGGCTTACTGCGGTGACGGGGTCGAGCTTCGCTCGGTGCAGCAACAGCTGGCGGGCGAGGGTGGCCCTGTTGAGTTGCTCGTCGCTGACCGTTTCAGTCACCGGTGCAGCCAACCAGAGCGTTGCCTCATTTGATGCGGGCCGCGGGGTGGATGCCTCGGAGTCGATGCCTCGGACAGCGCGGGAGGGCGGTATCGTGGCTGCGGCGGTCGCTCAGCGACCGCTTGCGGGTGTAGTTCAATGGTAGAACATCAGCTTCCCAAGCTGACAGTGCGAGTTCGATTCTCGTCACCCGCTCCAGGTAAAACAGCAGGTCAGAGGGCTTGTGGCTGGCAAAATCAATTAGAGGTCTAGCCCTCTGATACCCCCCTGTTGACCCCCATATTCCGCTACCTAGCCCACGGCTAGCCCACGAAATTATGGCTCCCTGACCCTGGTTCAGCGGCCCTCGCGACCGCTCGGTGACTCGGGCTAGGCATGCGCCTGCCTCTAGCGACATCCCACCGGAGGCTGGTACTCGGTTTGGCCCGCGCCCGCCAGTTCGAGTGACGAAGGCCGCCTCGCGTACCGGTTGGGTCAAGACCGGTCCGTACGGGACCGGTAGGCGATGCCGCCAAGACGGCTCGACTCCGAGCGGTCGGGGGTGCTCGACCCGGAACTTTCTGTGCACCAGGTCCTCGTGCACCGGGTCCGCCGCCCGGGCGCGTCGCCCCTTGCGGACGGCGGCGATGCCACGCAGACCGGCCAGACGCATCAGGCGAGCGACCCGTTTGCGGCCGCACCGCACCCATGAGACCCGGCCGCAGCTCGGAGTGCACCGCGGACTGCCGTAGCTGTTGCGGGACTCGGTGTGGATCGTGCGATGAGCTGCCGACGCAGCTCGGAGGTCCCCCCATCGTGATGTGCTGCCCCTCAGGATGACCGGATGCAGAACGTCGGCGGCGCCGAGATCTGGCTGG
>JACCXW010000308.1 GCA_013696785.1 Geodermatophilaceae bacterium
GCTGGTGTGTCCACGGATGGCCCGGCGACCCGCTCACCGTTGACGTAGATCGCCCAGTAGACCTCGCGGCGCCGTGCGTCTGTGGCGACCACCGTCGTACCGGTCCAGTCCGACAGGCCCAGGACGACCGCATCGAGGGAACACACGCCGTATACCGGTACGCCAAGGGCATCCGCGAGCGACGCCGCGCTGACCATGCCCACCCGCAGGCCCGTGAACGGTCCAGGACCAGTGCCGACGACGAGAGCATCGAGATCTCCGATGGCACATCCGGCCTCGGCCAGGACCAGCGCGACCGCCGGCGTCACTGTCTCCCCGTGTCGGGCGGGTCCGCCGGTACGGCGCTCGGCAAGCACTCGAGCGCCTTCGGCTATGCCGACTACGACGTCCGCGGTGGCGGTGTCAATTGCCAGGGTGAGCACCATCCGAGGTTAGCCGCGACCGGAGGATGACCGGCCGTGGAGGCGGTCCCCCCGCGGTTGCCGACGAGCAACCGCATCACACGATCGGCTGCACGAGCGACGAGGGCTCGCGTCCAGCCAGAAGCCAGCCGGCAACGGCAGCGACGAGAGGCATGCCCACAATGAGGACGAGAAGGTGCCACACCGGGACCGGGCTGAGGACGCTCAGGTCGCTGACATGGGCGGCGCCAAGACCCAGATACGCCCCGCCCGTCCCGAGCACGGCACCAAGTAGGGCAAGTCCGCCGGCGGTGGCGCCGGTAAGCGTGCGGCGGTTGCTGCTCGTTGCTCCGCTCGCAGTCAGGATCCGGAGGTCGCCCGCGGCCTCACCGCGGATCAGGCCCACCGTGATGGCCATGAAACCAAGAGCCATCAGGATTCCGAGGGCCGTCGCGACGTTTCGTGTCGCCGCCACGTCGGCCTGCTTGTCTCGCGCTTCGATCGTCACGCCTGCGGCGGCCGCCAGGTCGCGCGCCGCTGCGAACTGCTCGTCGGTGATAGGCGCGCTCGTCTCGACCAGCCACGCGGCGCGGCCCGACTCCCACCCTCGCCGATCCAGCTCGGCGGTAGTGATGAACGACGCTGGTAGCGACGAGTAGCTCGGAGTCAGTGTCTGGACGTTCCTGACAACCTCGGGTCGCATCGGCTGGTACCAGAGTTCGCCGGTCTCGACGGTCAGAACGTCTATCTCCGGGGAGATAGCGGCAGGGTCGAGCCCGTAGTGCTCGAGCATCTCGGCTTGGGCAACGTAGAGCAGCGTCAATATCCGGTGCGCCGTGCCGTCGTCCACCTCGACTGCCTCGGTGAGCACGACAGCGGGGAGACCTTCGAATCCGTCCTCCTCCGGCGCCAACGCGACATCGAGGGCAAGGACGGTCGCACCACCGAGGGAGCCGGCGATCCGATCGACGGCTGCATCGAGGTTGTCGAGTTCGGTCTGAGTTCGCTCCGGGACGATGGCCACATCGCCCTCCGGCGGGATCTCACCGACTCGGATCAGCAATTGGCCGGTGGACAGGTTGCCCTCGGCTTCTGAGGTGTACAGCGCTGCGCTCGTACTGATGACCAAGGCTGCAGCGATTCCCAGGGTGAGGGTGATGGCGGCCAGCGCTGCCGCCGACTTGGCCTGGAACCGGACGAGATCCCGCAACGCCACCCGAACCGAAACCGGTGCTCGCGACGAGAACATCGCGGCAAGAGTCCGGACAGCCACGGGGCACAGGAAGAGGATGCCGACGGTCAGCGCCGACGTGCCGGCGACGATCAGCAGCACATTGATCCAGTTGGCCACGGGATCCTCGCCGAGGACGAGACAACCGACTCCGAAGACGACCAGCAAGCCGGCGACCACGACGGAACGCTGCGCCGGCTGCGGCCGGGACGGCCGACCCGACAGGGCTGCCACTATCGGGGTGCGCGACACGGCCTGTGCCGGCCACCACGCAGCTGCCGTCGCCGTCACGACAGCAAGCAGCATGCCGGTGCCGATCAGCCACCACGGCACGTTGAACGCCGTGATCCGATGGCCCACCGCCGTCTCCAGCCTGGGGGCGATGACGAACCAGGACACGAGGCCAACGACGCTTCCGACGATCGCGGCGAGCACACCGATTACGGCGCCGTTCGCCAACATCACCAGGCGCAGGTGTTTCACCGTTGCACCGATCGCAGCCAGCATGCCCAACTGACGCAGCCGACGGTGGGCGACGACGACGAAGCCGGCCGCTGCGACGAGCGCCACGAGCAGGAGGAGGACCACCGCGGCCGCCAGCACGCCACCGGCCGCCGCGAGCCCCCCAAGTCCTGGTCGTCCGGCTGTCGCCGTTGCAGCACCGCTCGGCGCCCGGAACGAACTGACCTCGTCGTCGGAGGCGTCGACGAGGATCGTGGCGCGCTCCGGTGGCCCGCCCTGGCCCGAGGCCACCAGAGCGAATTCGTCGTTGAGAGCACTTGGATTCTCGACGGTGCCGACCACGGTCCAGGTCTGGTCGTCGATGGGGAAGCTGTCGCCGACACCGACAGCGAAGATGTCGGCGACGCCGTCGGTCACCGCCAGCTCGCCGGCGGCCCTCGGATAGTCCCCCGCGACGAGGGACAGCATCGGCGCGCTGAACGCACCCCCAGGATCTTGATCTCGGAATTCGACCTGGTCGAAGAGCCCGGGCACTGGCACGAATCGACGGTTGATCACATCGGTCGTGCCGAACCAGTCGACGGCGGCGGCGGTGTCGAGGGGCATTCCCCGAGGCTCCGGCTGATCGAAGACGACAGAGTGACTGGCGGACCCGAACGCTGCGCCGCCTTCGGCGGGCGCGAGGTTGTACGCCGCCGCCGAACCGCCGACTGCCGCAGCGACGGCGAGCGTGAGCAACACCAGGACAAGGACTTGTCCCCGCCACTCCCGGCGGAATAGCCGCCACGCCCAACGAGCGACCGCGCGACGGGCAGGAGCACCTCCGTTGGGCGGGACCTCGACCGATCGGAGCGGTTGCTGCAGGACGCTCACCGGTCAGCGCCGGGCACGAGCAGCTCTTTGCGACGCGGTGCAGAGCCGGTCTGGTCGACGACGCGCCCGTCCCGCACGAAGACCACGCGATCCGCCCAGGATGCCAACTGCGCGTCGTGGGTCACCACGACCCCGGCCACACCCCGCTTGCACGCGGAGCGCATCAGTCGCATGACCGCCTCGCCGTGGACCGAGTCGAGCGCGCCGGTCGGCTCATCTGCGAGCAGGAGGCGGCGATCACCCACCACCGCCCGTGCGATCGCGACCCGCTGGCACTCCCCACCCGACAGCTCGTCGGGACAGTGGTCGGCGCGCTCGCCCAGTCCGAGTTCGTGCAGGGTGGCGCGCGCGATCGCCGCAGCCTTGCCGCCGGGGGTGCCGTCGAGCTCGAGTGGGAGCGACACGTTCTCCACGGCGCTCAGGCCCGCCAACAGGTTGAAGGACTGGAAGACGTAGCCGATGGAACGACGACGCAGCCGGGCCTGGTCGTTGCGGGACAACGCCGAGACGTCGGTTCCGCCGATCAGGACATCGCCCGACGTCGCGTCCTCGAGCGTCCCTGCGATCGTCAGCAAGGTGCTCTTGCCAGAGCCGCTCGGTCCCATGATTGCCACCAGTTCGCC
>JACCXW010000335.1 GCA_013696785.1 Geodermatophilaceae bacterium
ATTCGAGACGTTGTGCGCATAACGTCCCGGGGATCGGCCCTCATCCGGGACGTTGTGCGCTTAACGTCCGGGTGGGTGGGCGGCGGTGGTTGCGACTGCCTGATCCACGAGGCGGGTGGTGGATCGGCCGGGCAGGTAGGGCAGCACGACAGCCTGACCTCCCCAGCGAGCCAGCACGGCGGCCTCCGGTAGATCGGTGCCCACGTAGTCGCCGCCCTTCACCCACAGGTCGGGCTGAAGCTGGCGCAGGATTTCCGCGGGAGTGTCCTCGTCGAAGATGACGACGCTGTCCACACACTCCAGGGCCAGCAGGACCTGTGCCCGGTCCCGTTCGGAGACCAGCGGACGCTGTGGACCCTTCTGTCGCCGTACGGAGTCATCGGAGTTCAGGCACACGATCAAGCAGTCGCCCATCTGGCGGGCATCGCGCAGCGTCGCGATGTGCCCGGTGTGCAGCAGGTCGAAGCAGCCGCCGGTGGCAACGACGACGCCGCCACGGCCGCGGACCGCTTCACACACCGTGACGCCGGTGGCTGCCGAGCCGACCAGCTCGGTGTCCGCTGCTTGAACGCCCCTCCGAGAGTTGTCGGCCTGCAAGGGATCAGGAATACGCCGCACGCCGCCGGATGCCAGGAAGCGTGAGGCCGCTCCGACGGCATACTGGACCGCCTCGGCAGTCAATGCACCGTTTCCCAGGGCCGTGGCCGCGGCAGCCGCAAAGCGGTCACCTGCCCCGCAGGTGTCGACCGTCCCGAGCGGGGGAGCCGGGACGAGGGCGGGTGCACCGCAGCCGTAGGACAGCAGCGCACCTGCCTCGCCCAAGGTGACGGCCACTGCGCTGACCCCCCATGCTCGCATCAAGGTGTCCGCATCTCCGGCGGCGACCGCGACCACGGATCTGGCCGGCGGGGCCGACATGGCAGCTGAGCTGAGGTGCTCGGACCCGCCGTCCAACCGGCCGGCCAGCGCGGCGGCCTCGGATCGGTTGGGCGTGACCAGCCGGGCACTGGGCACCGGCGCAGCACCGCGAGGGTGCGGATCCCAGACCAGCGGGCAGTGCTGTCCGGCGCGGTCGAGTAGCTCGCGGAGCTGGGGGACGGCGGTCACACCACGTCCGTAATCGGACACCAGCACCGCGCTGGCCCCTTGGAACAGGCTTTCGAGATCCGGCGGCAGGGGGCCGATCTGGCAGTCGAGCCCGGATCCCGCACCGGAGCCACCACTGTCGAGCCTGGCCAGCGCCTGCCCGGATGCCAGGATCCGGCGCTTGACCGAAGTCGGCCCACCGCCGGACAACGAGACGACGGCGACCCGGCCCTCGAGCAGGCCACGCAGCCGATCGCCTGCCTCGTCGTCAGCCAGCGGCGTCACCAGCACCACGTCGCGACAGTCGGCTGCCGCGAGCAGCGCAGCCAGGGCCGCGCCACCCGGTCGGGCCAGTTCGACCACATCCTCGACGACCGGAGCCGCAGCGTCCGGGCACAGCCGATCGGCCCGGCCGACCAGGTCGATGTCCAGAAGCGCATCACCGACGACGACGAGTGGACCCTTCACCGGGGAACCTCCACTCCGACGAGGGCTGGGCTGTTGCGCAGGGCCGGACGGCCCGGCGACGGACTGGCCGGTGACTTCGCCAGCGGTCGCGGACGGCGTCGCGTCGAGAGCTGCACAGACGATGTGCAGGGCGACAAGATGCAGCTCCTGGACGGTGGCGGTCAGCGGCGCGTCGACGGCCAGGACCTCATCTGCCTGGGCGGCAAGCGGATTGGGTAGTGGACCGGTGAACGCCCATACCCGCATGCCAGCGCGTCTGCCCCGTACGGCCGCCGCGACGAGGTTGGGGCTGCGGCCGCTGGTCGACATGAGCACCAGAACATCTCCGGGCCTGCCGTGGGCCTGCACCTGACGGGCGAAAAGCTCGTCGGGTGGGTAGTCGTTGATAATCGCCGTCAGGCTCGAGGTCTCAGCGCTCAGGCAGATCGCCGACAGCGGAGCCCGATCCTCCCGGTAACGCCCGACCAACTCCGCCGTCAGGTGCTGTGCCTGGGCGGCGCTGCCGCCATTTCCGGCAGCCAGCAGCCGCCCGCCGGCAGGCAGTACGGCGGCCAGCTGCTGACCCCACCTGTGGGCGATGTCGACACAGTCGTCGAAACCCAGCACCGCATGGCGCAGAGCCGTCAGGTGCTCGTGCGCGACCGGCGTGACCGGAACGATCGACGTGACCGACGTGACCGACGTGACCGACGTGACGGGAACGATCGGTGTGGGTGAGCTCATGACGG
>JACCXW010000367.1 GCA_013696785.1 Geodermatophilaceae bacterium
CCCCTAAGGAGTCCATCCGTGCCCGTAGTCAGGGCACGCGGAGGGCGCGCCCCGCCCCAATAGCATCGTCGGCATGGGCGTACAGCGGCTCGACCACGTGGGGGTCGTCGTCAACGACCTCGAAGCCGTGACCTCGTTCTTCCTCGACCTGGGACTCGAGCGGGAGGGCAGGGGTCCGGTCCAGGGCGGCGGTTGCTGCTGCTTCCCTTGTCGAGGTCGATGATGAAGAGCCGTCTGACGGGGACGTCATTCGTCCGGACGGGGACCAGCTGGAAATGCAGATGACGGGGACCTGGTGACTTGGCGACTCGATGCCAAGCACAGCTCACGATAGGCACGTCCGCACCGCGAAGCGGACAGCCGCGGTCTCGAGAACGGTCCCGAGGCTCCGTCCCAGCCGACATCCATCCCATGTTCAGCAGGCCTTCAGCGAAGCTGCAGCAGGATCATGGTTTCCGGCAGTGAGAGGACGAGCCTGTGCGGGTACTGGTGGTGGAGGACGAGAAGCGGCTCGCCGCCGGCCTGCGTAACGGCTTGGAGGCCGAGGGCTTCGCCGTCGACGTCGCTCTGGACGGCACCGACGGGTTGTGGATGGCACGCGAGCGGCCGCACGACGTGATCGTCTTGGACATCATGCTGCCGGGCGTCAACGGCTACACGATCTGCCGGACGCTGCGTCACGAAAAGGTGTGGACGCCGATCCTGATGCTCACCGCCAAGGACGGCGAGTGGGACGAAGTCGAGGCGCTCGATGCCGGCGCCGACGACTACCTGACCAAGCCCTTCTCCTACGCCGTACTCCTCGCCCGGCTACGCGCGCTGCTGCGGCGTGGGGCGCGGCGGCGACCTGCTGTCCTCACCGCCGGCGACCTGCGGCTGGACCCGGCGACGAAGCAGGTCACCCGCGGCGGGGTCGAGGTGGCCCTGACCGCCCGCGAGCTGTCGGTTCTGGAGTACCTGCTTCGGCGTAGCGGGCAAGTCGTCTCCAAACGCGAGATCCTCGATCACGTCTGGGACTACGATTTCGAGGGCGACCCGAACATCGTCGAGGTGTACGTCGGTCATCTGCGGAACAAGCTGGATCGCCCCTTCGGGAGACAGTCGATCGCCACCGTCCGCGGTTCCGGGTACAGACTGGCATCCGATGGCCCCTGAGCTCCGGCGCGGCAGCGTGGATCGGGTCGGCAACCGCTGGAAGAAGTACGGCCCGCGCTCCGTCCGGGTGCGGACGACCGCGGGTGCGGTCCTCGTCGTCGGAGTCGCATTGCTGGCCGGCTCGATCGGGCTCGTCACGCTGCTGGACCGGACTCTCACCGGAGACGTTCGGGTTGCTGCAATCGCCCGAGCCGAGGAAGTAGCCGCGCTCCTCGAGACTTCCGGCGATCCTGGGTCGCTCGCCGTTGCCGACGTCGAGGAACAGCTGATCCAGGTCCTGGACCGCGACGGCGCCGTCGTGGCATCCAGCTCGAACGTCGCAGGACGCGATCCGGTTGCCACACTGGCGCCGGGTGAGTCGGTCGAACTCGACGGACTGCTCGAGGATGCGCCCTTCCTCGTCGTCGCCACCGTGGCCAGGACGCCCGACGGCGACTTCACCATCCTGATGGCGCGCTCGCTGTCAGACGCTTCCGAGGCGGTGCTTGCCGTCAGAGGCCTGCTGGCGTTGGGGGTCCCGATCCTGCTGCTCGTGGTCGGAGTGACGACCTGGCATGTCGTCGGCCGGGCACTCCGGCCCGTGGCCGCGATCCGCGGTGAGGTGGAGCAGATCTCTGACACGCAGTTGCACCGGAGAGTTCCGCAACCGCCCGGCAGCGACGAGATCGCCGACCTGGCGCTGACCATGAACGGGATGCTGGCGCGCCTGGACGACGCGGCTGCCCGCCAGCGCCGGTTCGTGGGCGACGCCTCGCACGAACTGCGCTCTCCCGTCGCGAGCATCCGGCAACACGCCGAGGTGGCGCTGCGCCATCCTGAACGGACCACCGTGCCAGCGCTTGCCGAGACTGTGCTCGCCGAGGACCTGCGGGTCCAGCGGCTGGTCGAGGACCTCCTCGTGCTGGCTCGCACCGACGAGAGCACCCCGCCATCGCGTGCGGAGATCATCGACCTCGACGATCTGGTCAACGAGCACGCCCGTCGGCTCCGTGCCACCAGCGGCCTACACATCGACAGCGCGGGACTATCCACTGGTCGGGTTCGCGGGGTGCCGTCGCAACTGAACATGATGATCGGCAACCTCATCGACAATGCTGCCCGGCACGCCAATTCACGGATCTCAGTGGGCCTAATCACCGATCAGCGCAAGCAGCTTGTGGTGTTCCGAGTCGATGACGACGGGGCCGGGATCCCCGCCGAGGACAGGCATCGAGTATTCGAACGGTTCGTGCGGCTCGACGACGCACGCGCCCGCGACCACGGCGGTGCCGGCTTGGGCCTGGCCATCGTGGAGGGCGTGGTCCGGATCCACGGCGGCACAATCGCAGTGACCGAAGCCGCGGGCGGCGGCGCCAGCTTCCAGGTGTGCCTGCCCTCGCAGGATTGATCGCCGCTGCTCCATTCTGACCGCACGGCTTGTGCGCGGAGAACGACCAGTGCCTAGCCCGGCGAGGTGACGCTCCACGTCAGCGGAGCAGGCATCGCAAGGCGGGCATCGTCGTTGGCTCTGAGCGTCGCGGTGTACGTCGTACCGGCGGTGAGGTCGGACGTCGGGTTCAGCGTCACCTTGAGCCGGTCCGCGGACAATGTCACGGCTGCAGGCACCGCCGTCGCGACTAAGGTGCGCACAGCACGTCGGGGCTCACGGTCTCGCAAACGACCATACCGGCGAGGTCACCGACTCTGCTGGCTTGAGCCCGGCCGCAGCCAGGTTGGGCAGTACGACCTCGTCATAGAAGGACCGCATCTCGGCTTCGGTCGTCCAGACATTGCACAACACGAAGCCGTCTCCTGACTGACGCACGATAGGTGCCCCCAAGGCTCGCAGCGCCCTGCGTGTAAGGGAGAGTAATCTAAACGCTAGAAACTCAAAAGCATGCGCAGCGATGGCCGCAGGGCGGGGAGGCGTTCACATGCCGGATGACTTCGTCGAACAGGTCAGCGGTGTCAGCGCACTGGCCGAGCCGGCCCGCCGCGCGCTCTACCTGTACGTCGTCGCCCAGCCCGCGCCGGTGAGCCGGGATCAAGCCGCCGCCGGTGCCGGGCTGCCGAGACACACGGCGAAGTTCCACCTGGACAAGCTGGTGGACGAGGGGCTGCTCGACACGGAGTTCCGGCGACTGAGCGGGCGGCGCGGGCCCGGAGCCGGTCGACCGTCCAAGCTGTACCGACGCTCGAGCAGGCAGGTTTCCGTCACGCTGCCGGAACGGCACTACGACCTGGCCGGGCACATCCTGGCCTGCGCCGTCGAGCAGGCGACCGGAGACGGCGCGTCCATCCAGGATGCGCTGGGGCGGGCAGCGGCCGACGCCGGACGGCAGATCGGCGGCGAGGCGCAGCACGGGAGCTCCGGCAAGCCTTCGGGCCGGCAGAAGCTTCAGGTTGTCGCGGACGTGCTCGCGGCACACGGATACGAGCCGCGCGTGGACGTCGACACAATGGTGCTTTCCAACTGTCCCTTCGACGCGCTCGCCAAAGAGCACACCGAACTCGTCTGTGGAGTGAACCTCGACCTCATCACCGCCGCTGTCGAGGAGCTCGGATTCCCCGACGTGACGGCGCGACTGGACCCATCCCCGGAACGGTGTTGCGTCGTTCTGCGGCGTCAGGCCGGCTGAGCCCTTCGAGGCGTCGCGCAATGCGATCAGATGGTCTCGGACATGGTTCTGTATGCCTGGTGAGCTGCGCCGAGAAAGGCTACGAGCTAGCCGCCGCGCTGGCCGATGAGCTGGCGGACGTCCGCGGTCGGGACATCGGCCCGGTCGTACGCCGGTTGATCGCCGGCTACCGCTCCGGAGAGATGCCGATCGCGCCGATCCTGGACAGCCCCGAGGCGGTCATGGCGTACGCGGCGTACAGGATGCCGGCGACGTACGCCGCGGTCAGCAGGGTGCTCAGCCAACTGGGGCAGCTCGAGCCACGCACGATGCTGGACCTCGGCGGCG
>JACCXW010000388.1 GCA_013696785.1 Geodermatophilaceae bacterium
TCGTCAGTGCTGGCGAACCAGACCTCGGCGATAGTCCGGTCGTAGAACGAGCTGTCCGGCACGTGGTACAGCTTCGACGAGGCGTTGCCCTTGATGTCGAAGCCCGCGGGGGCGCTGTCGTCGTCGAGCGCCATATGCGAGCCGACGCCGTACGGGTGCGTTTCGATGTCCGCTGCTGCGGGCGCGGCCTTGGCGGCCGGCTTCGCCGCGGTGTCGGCCGCCGACGGCTTGCGCAGGGTGACCGAGACGTCCCCGTCGCCCTCGGCCGGGGCCACGGATGGCGCCCCGCCAGAGACTTGCTCGGTTGTCAGGTCCGGTCCACGCCCACGACGGGATCGCCGGGTGGCTTCGGCGGACAGGAAGCTGCCGAGCGACTCCTCGGTGAAGACGACGTCGTCGCTGACCAGCACGTCGTAGGTGTTGAGCTGGCCGGTGTCGAGCAGATGCACCGATGGGACGTTGCGCAGGCTCTTCCATGACATGGCATCGGCCGGGTCCACCACGACCAGTATCCGGCGCGAACGTTCCACGTCGGCCAGCAGAGTGGCGAGCACGTCCTTGGCCTCGCGGGTCGAGGGCACGTCACCTGCTACGAACGAGGACACCACGTGCACTCGCCCGTCGCGGGCCCGGTCTGACAGCGCGCCGCGCAATGCGGCCGCCTTCATCTTCTTCGGCGTGCGCTGGCTGTAGTCGCGCGGCTTGGGGCCGTGCACCACGCCGCCCCCCTCGAACTGCGGGGCTCGTGTGGAACCCTGCCGGGCCCGGCCGGTGCCCTTCTGCCGGTACGGCTTCGCGCCGCCACCGCTGACCTCACCGCGATTCTTGGTGGAATGCGTCCCGGCCCGGGCGGCCGCCAGTTGCGCCACAACCACCTGGTGCATCAACGACAGGTTCGCCGGTGCATCGAACACGTCGTCGGGAAGCTCGATCGTTCCCGTGGTCTCTCCGTCGGGAGAGCGGACATCTACCGAACTCATGCGGGCTCCCCTCCCTTGACGGCGGTGCGGATGTAGACGACGGCGCCCGTCGGGCCGGGCACGGCGCCCTTGATGAGCAGCAGACCCTTGTCGACGTCGACACGGTGCACGGTCAGGCCGAGGACGGTGGTGCGCACGTTGCCCATCCGCCCAGCCATCTTCAGGCCCTTGAAGACCCGTCCCGGAAACGCGCAACCGCCGATCGAACCGGGCGAGCGGTGCTTGCGCTGCGTCCCGTGCCCGGCGCCGAGGCCATGGAAGCCGTGCCGCTTCATGACGCCGGCGGTTCCCTTGCCCTTGCTGGTACCGACGACGTCCACCTCGGCACCGGCGGTGAACGTCTCGACCGTGAGTTCCTGGCCGACCTCGTACGACGATGCGTCCTTGGTGCGGATCTCGATCAGGTAGCGCCGGGGTGTCACGCCCGCCTTGGTGAAGTGCCCGGCCTCCGGCTTGTTCACCTTCCGCGGATCGATGGCGCCGAAGCCGATCTGAACGGCGTCGTACCCGTCCCGCTCCGGGGTGCGCACCTGGGTCACGACACATGGCCCGGCCTTGACGACGGTGACCGGAACGATCCTGTTGTTCTCGTCGAAGACCTGGGTCATGCCGAGCTTCTCGCCCAGCAAGGCCCTGACCGTTCTGGAGGGCGCGGTGTTAGTTGGCATGAGTTGGCGATCCCTACTGAATATTCACGTCGACACTGGCGGGCAGGTCGATGCGCATGAGCGCGTCGACCGTCTTCGGTGTCGGGTCGAGGATGTCGATGAGGCGCTTGTGCGTGCGCATCTCGAAGTGCTCGCGCGAGTCCTTGTACTTGTGCGGCGAGCGGATGACGCAGTACACGTTCTTCTCGGTGGGCAACGGCACCGGGCCCACGACGCGCGCGCCAGTGCGCATGACCGTGTCCACGATCTTGCGCGCCGAGGCGTCGATCGCCTCGTGGTCGTACGCCTTGAGCCTGATGCGGATCTTCTGTCCCGCCATCCTTTTCCCATCTCCTCGCGATGTCGCCCAGCCGGGTGACCACCCAGCTGGGCGACCGATTGCCGACTTCTCGGTACTACAACCGCGCGTACGGAACCGGTTTCAGCGATTCCTGCAGCGCGGTCTGAACGCCTGTGCAGCGCGATCCGCTCGCTC
>JACCXW010000432.1 GCA_013696785.1 Geodermatophilaceae bacterium
GCTGGTCCCCCGGGCAGGCCGGCCACGTCGGCCTGACGTACGCGCTCTCCAGCTGAATCGACAGCCCCGCCCCGCCGTCGGGCGGGCGCACGGTCACCCAATCCGGCTCGTCCCGCCCGATCGGCCAACCGAGCAGCCGGCTGTAGAACGCCCCCAGCACGCGCGGGTCCGGCGCGTCGAGCACGGCGGCCGTCAAGGTCATCCGCGGTCTGTCACTCATCGCCTACCCACCTCATCCGCTCAGCGTACGAGCCACGCCACCCGGCTCGGCTAGCGGGTTCCGAGGACGGAGAACTCGTGCCAGCGGATGTCCATCTGCTCGTGCACCGGAAAGGTCCAGGCCTGCAGGGACGCGACACCGTTGCCGAGTGGATCGGTGTCGATGGCCGCCAGCACCGGCGACTGGTTCAGGGTGAGTGAGAGCTCGGCCGCTCCGTCGGAGTTGTCGATGCAGCCGGCCTCGATCGTGAACGGTTCGCCGTTCGGCAAGCTGATGTCGTCGGTCTCGGCCAACACCTCGATGTTTCCCTCGTCGTCGGCCAGCCGGATGGCGGCGAACCCATCCCGGGCCACGAACTCGTACCACTGCCACTGTGCATCGGAGTCGGGAGTCTCACGGCAGGAGACACCGATGACGCCGTCACCCTGGACGACAGTGGCCTCGGCGCGCACGACCACGTTGAGCATGTCGAGTTCGCCGCGGTCGTACTGCTCACCGAGCACCCCGGCTATCCAGTGCGCCAAGCTTCCGCGGAAGCCCCAGACATAGTCACCGCCCTCGTATGCCGTCGAGCCGTACTGCGGATCGTCGATGACACCCCACTGGTTCCGGTCGTCGTCGAAGGAGTCTTTGAAGAGCACATCACCGGCCGCGGGCACCTGCGCGACCGCAGAGGTTTGTGCGGTCGGGTCCGCCCCCGTGGTGCCGACCGAGCCGCCGTCGTCCGTGCAGCCGGTCAAGCCGGCGGCAGCCACGAGGAGGCCTCCCACGCATGTCCGTGCCTTCATGATTCGCCCCTTTCTCAGGTGTGTGACCGTGACGGTAGGTCCCGCGCACTCGACGGTCATCGGGGCCAGCCCGACGATTCTGATGGGGCTAACCCTCTCGGCCGGCGACCGAAGGACGACCAAGATGTACACATGGGACGCACCGTGGTCATCGTCGATGACCAGCCCGCGTTTCGCCGGGCCGCCCGTAAGTTGTTGGAGGCCGACGGATTCGTCGTGATAGGCGAGGCCGGTGACGCCGCCTCGGCCGTCATTGTCGCTCGCGAGCTGCGCCCCGATGTTCTGCTGCTTGACGTTCGGCTACCAGACGGCAGCGGCGTAGACGTCGCCCGCGCCATTCGAGCGCACCCGATGCCGCCGGTCGTAGTGCTGATGTCGACCGGTGACTACCGGCACGCTACGCGGGGGTGTGGGGCGGCCGGTTTCATCTCCAAGGCGCAGCTCGACGGACGCGCGTTGCGCGCCACGATGGCGGCGGCACCGTGAGGTTGGGCGCAGGGCTGCCGTGGCTACTGTTCCTGGCGGCGGTCGGATGGGGGTTGCTCGCCGAGCGCGAACAAGTGCGCGTGGGGCGGCCGTGGACGTTCATCGCTCCGGACCTGGCCACCGGCTTGGCGCTCGTTGCCGCCGGCCTGCTCGTGTGGGGGTATCGCCGCGACAATCGCTGCTGGTGGCTGCTCGTCGCCGCGGGATTCACCTGGTTCATCGGCACGTTCCAACCGTCGGTGAACGACCACATCGCCCTCGCCGCGTTCGCCTTCGGGAGCTGGCATGGCGTCTTCGTCGTCTGGGCGGTGCTCGCCTTCCCGACCGGTCGGCTGCCTGCCCGTCTGGACCGGCTGGTGCTTTCCATGGCCATCGTTCTCGTGAGCATTCGTTCGCTGTCGCGGCTGTTCCTGTTCGTCCCTCCGGATGTCGCGGGGTACGGCAGCGAGAACCGCTTTCTCCCCATCACCGATGGCCGGTGGTGGCGCGTGATCGAGGACGCCTTCGAGGTGGGCTACCCCGGTGTGCTCGTGTTGGTGCTGGTCAGCCTCGCCATCCGTTGGCTGAAATCGAGCGCGCCCGGACGGCGGATGCTCTCCCCGGCGCTGTTCGCAGGTTTCGCTTTCGCGGCCGCGGTGGCGGCGGAGTCCTGGATGGGATGGAACGCCGCAATCCTGGGGACACCGATCGCCTACCTGCGGTTCTGGGCGCTGGCGGCCGTTGCCACAGCCCTGGCCTATGGCCTGGTCCGGCTGCGACGGACCCGATCGTCGGTCATCGATCTGGTCGGCGAACTCGGCCGGGACGCCCCGCCGGCGCGTCTAGGTGCGGCGTTGCGCCGAGCCTTGGGGGATCCCGGCCTCATCCTGCTGTCATGGTCGGCCGCGGCGGGGGGTTACGTGAACGAGCGCGGCGAACCTGCTGAGGCCGTCCCCGAGCATCCGCATCGCGCCGTGACACTGATCGCACACCGCGGCCAGCCGTTGGCCACGCTGGTCCACGACATTGCACTGCTCGAGGATCCGGGGCTGGTCGGTGCGGTCGTCGCGGCTGTGCGGCTCACGATCGAGAACGAGCGGTTGGGAGCCGAGCTGCAGTCACAGTTGGATGAGGTCGCCGCGTCCAGGTCACGCATCGTGGCCGCGGGCGATGCCGAGCGGCGCCGCATCGAACGCGATCTGCACGACGGCGCTCAGCAGCGCCTGGTCACCATCGCGCTTGCTCTTCGGCTGGCCGAAACCCGAACCGGCGATGCCACGCCACAGATCCGGGCGGTACTGGCGCGTGCGGTGGAGGATCTCGGAGCGGCCATCGACGAGCTGCGCGACCTCGCTCGCGGCATCCACCCGGCTGTCCTCACCGAATCAGGACTTGTGGCGGCACTGACATCACTGGCGGATCGGTCCCCGGTGCCGGTGGATCTCCACCTCGCCATTTCGAGTGAACCGCCGAACGCGATCGCGGCAGCGGCATACTTCGCCGCGGCCGAAGCCTTGACCAACGTCGCCAAGCACTCCTACGCAAAGCAGGCCACGGTCCATGCCGGATTTGCCAACGGCGCGATTCGCATCATCGTCAGGGACGACGGCAAGGGCGACGCCGACTCCGGCCAAGGGACCGGCTTGAGAGGTATCGCCGACAGGGCGGCCGCCGTGGGCGGCACACTGCGAATACACAGCCCACCCGGAGCCGGCACCTGCGTCGAAGTCGAGCTGCCGTGCGTGTCGTCGTAGCCGACGACCACGCGCTGCTGCGCGCAGGCATCGTCGAACTGCTTGCCGGTGCCGGCTTCGACGTGGTGGGACAAGCCGCCGATGCCGAGCAGCTCCTCACCGTTGTGGCCGACACAC
>JACCXW010000445.1 GCA_013696785.1 Geodermatophilaceae bacterium
GACCAGTACCAGCGGACCGAACCGCTCCGGATGCACCGCTGCGGCAGTCGTCGCGACGAACCCGCCCATCGAGTGCCCGACGAGGGCTGTCTTGGCGATGCCGAGTTCGTCTAGGACGGCGGCCAGGTCATCGGCGTGCGCCCGGATGCCGAACGGTTCGGGCAGCCCGTTGCTGCGGCCACGGCCACGCAGATCCGGCGCGACGAGGGTCACGGCCCCGTCCAGCGCTCGCGCCACCGCAGCCCAGGACAGGTGATTGCCGGTGATGCCGTGAGCCGCGAGCACGACCGGCGCCTCGGGTCCCCCTGACCACCGGCCGACTGTCAGAACGCCGCCGTCGACCGGGACCTCGAATACGTCGTAGTTGCTCATCGCAGACACTGTGCCATCCGGTCGCCGCTGTGTCGCCGCCGTGTCCCGGGGTGGGCGACGCCGCGGGTTAGGCTGGCCGCGGGAGTCATCGTGAAGAGGTTGCCGTGAATTTTCGCCGTACCAGCAAGGACGTCGCCGTCGAACCGGCGCCGGTCGACATGACAAAGGCCGATCAGCGGCAGTCGAGCGGCAGTCGGTCTGTTGGCAAGGGGCGCCCTACGCCGAAGCGCCGCGACGCCGATCCGCGCGCCCGTGGGCCGGTCGCTCCGCCGCCGTCCAACCGCCGTGAGGCGTACCGGCGGATCAAGCAACAGAAGGCCGACACGCGCACGGTGGTCCGTGAGTCCGCCCGCGCCGGCGACGACTCGGCGATGCCGTCACGAGACCGCGGCCCGGTCCGCCGCCTGGTCCGGGACATCGTCGACACCAGGCGAAGTGTCGCCAGCGCCTTTTTGCCGTTCGCGGTGGTCTTCCTCGCCGGGTACTTCGTCCAGGATTCGCGGGTTCAGCAGTACCTCGTGCTCATGTGGACGCTCTTCTTCCTGCTCGTCGTGGCCGATTCCGTCAGCCTGGGGCTTCGGATCCGCAAGCTGGTCAAGGCCCGCTTCCCGGCCGAGGCGGCCAAGATGCGAGGAGTGATCTTCTACGGCATCCAACGCTCGACGATGATCCGCCGGTGGCGCTTCCCGAAGCCGGCTGTGTCCATGAAGAGCACCGTCTGAGGCGTGGCCAGCCGAAGTCGTGAGGACGGCTAAGCTTCTGGCATGGAATTCCGACGCCTCGGCCGCAGTGGCCTGACCATTTCAGAAATCGCGTACGGCAACTGGCTAACGCACGGCTCGCAGGTCGAGGAGGACGCGGCTAACGCCTGCGTCCAGGCCGCCCTCGACTGCGGCATCACGACGTTCGACACTGCCGATGTGTACGCCGGGACCAAAGCCGAGTCGGTGCTCGGCCGGGCATTGGCCGGGCAGCGGCGCGAGGGCTTGGAGATCTTCACGAAGGTGTTCTGGCCCACCGGCCCGGGACGCAACGACCGTGGGCTGTCCCGCAAGCACATCATGGAGGCGTGCGAGGGCTCGCTGCGCCGGCTGCAGACCGACTACGTCGACCTCTACCAGGCCCATCGGTACGACGACACGGTGCCGCTGGAGGAGACCATGCAGGCCTTCGCCGACCTGGTCCGTCAGGGCAAGGCGCTGTACATCGGCGTCTCGGAGTGGCCGGCCGACGACATCGCGGCGGGTGCGGCGATGGCCCGGGAACTCGGCATCCAGCTGATCTCCAGCCAGCCGCAGTACTCGATGCTGTACCGCGTCATCGAGGCCGAGGTGGTGCCGACGTCCGAGCGTGAGGGCATCGGGCAGATCGTCTGGTCACCGATGGCGCAAGGCGTGCTGACCGGTAAGTACCTGCCTGGCGAGACTCCCGGCGCGGACACCCGCGCCGGTGACGACAAGACCTCAGGGATGATCAGCCGGTACATGACCGACGAGGTTCTCATCGCCGTGCAGGACCTGCGTCCCGTGGCCGAGGACGTCGGTCTCACGATGGCTCAGCTCGCCGTGGCGTGGGTGCTACAGAACGACAACGTGTCCGCCGCCATCATCGGAGCGACCCGGCCGGAGCAGGTCGAGGACACCGTGAAGGCCGCCGGCGTACGGCTGGACGCGGAGATCCTGAAGCGGATCGACGCGGCGTTGGACGGGGTCGTGGTCCGCGACGCGGGCCAGACGAAGCGGGTCGACCCCTGGGGCTAACCGGTCATGACGCCGGCGCGGGCCGGATATTGCGATTCACGCGGAACAGGTTGCCCGGGTCGTACTCGGCCTTGACCCGCTGCAACCGCTCGTAGTTCCCCCCGTACGACTCGACAGTCCGCCGCGAGTCGTCCTCGGCCAGCTGGAAGTTCACATAATTGCCGCCGGTCGAGAAGGGTCGGATGCTCTCCCAGGCGTCCCGGACCCAGGCCACGTTCTCGCCGGGCCGATCCTCGCCCACCCACGCACCGGCGAAGCCGGTGATGTAGCGGGAGTCGCGGTTGCCGACCGCTCCGTCATCGTCGTCGAACTCGTTCTGGGCGCCGCCGACGTGGAAGATCACCGACTCCGAGCAGACCGTCGGCACCTTCAGGGCGCCCGCCAGGAACGCGTCGAGGAAGCCCGCCGACAGTGCCGGCAGATGCTCGGTCTTCCAGTAGTAGCTGTGCCCCTTGGGTTCTGTGCCGTCCATCATCGACTGCTGATCGACGTACGGCTTCTCGGCGATCATGTCCACGATCGGGTTGCCGAGGGCGCGCACAGGTGCCAGGTCGCGCTCGGGATCGGCGCCGCTGTGACACACCAGCATTCCGATGACGGGCCTGCCGTGCCATTCCTCGGGGATGAACGGAGCCGGTGGCGCGATGCGAACGACGATGGCAATCGTCAGCTCGCGAGGTGCCGTCTCGGTCAGATCTCGGTACGCCGCGAGCACGTCGTCGGCTCGCTCCGCGCCCCACAGGATGAGGCCGCCGGTGATCATCGGACCCACCGGATGCAACCGGAACGTGAAACGCGTGACGACGCCGAAGTTTCCGCCACCGCCGCGGAGCGCCCAGAACAGGTCCGCGTTCTGTTGCCGGTTGGCGATGCGAATCTCGGCGTCGGCGGTGACGATCTCCACCTCGGCGAGGTTGTCGACCGCCCAGCCGAAGCGACGCATCAGGTATCCGAATCCGCCGCCGAGGGTCAGCCCGGCCACGCCCACCTCGGAGACGAAGCCGAGGACCGTCGCCAGGCCGTGCTCCTGGGTCGCCCGGTCCACGTCCTGCAGCAGGCATCCCGGACCGACGTGGGCGAGCCGGGCCGCCACGTCGACGATCACGTCATGCATGCCGGACATGTCGAGGGTGAGACCGCCGTCGGCGATAGCTGTGCCGGCGATGTTGTGGCCGCCGCCCTTGACGCTGAGCAGGATGTGGTGCTCGCGGGCGAACGTGACGGAAGCGGCAACGTGGTCCGCCGTGGTGGGCTGGACGACGAGTGCTGGTGTCTTGGCGACCATCGCGTTCCAGACCAGGACAGCGTCCGCCCAGCCCTCGTCGCCGGCGGTCAACAACCGGCCTCCCACGCGGCGGTCGAGCTCGGAGAGCTGCTCTGGTGTCAGGTCGACGCGACCACCTTCGAGTCCGGCGACGACCGTCGTGGTCGTCGTCATCGGACCGCCACCTTCGCGCTTGCCGTTTCCAACGCCCGCACAAAGGCGTCGGGCTGCTCGAGGGCCGGGTCGTCCCCTGCGTTCTCGACCACGTAAAGCGGCCAGCCGTACCGGGCGCCGGACGACTCTGCAACGCTCAGCGGTGTCGCCAGGTCGTGCCGGCCCCAGATGAGACTGGTGGGCACGTCGATCCGTGCGAGTTCCGCCGGCTCGATCGGGGCGGCGGCGAACTGCCCGATGAGACCGCCGAGCGCGGTCTGCACCGACGGGTTGCCTGCCAGCTCGACCGCGTAGGTCGCGAACGGCTCCCACCGCTCGCCGAGCTGCGCGCGTACGCCGTCCAAATCGAAGGTGCAGAAATCCATGAAGCGTTCGTAGCTGGCCGCTGTCGGTGCACCGAAGAAGCGGTGCATCGCGAGCCCGAACCTCGGCTCCGGCACGAACGGGATCAGGCCGAGGGTGTCTACGAGGACCAGCGCGTCCAGCTGGGCGGACTGGGCGGCGGCGAAGCGGGCGCCGATCGCGCCCCCGATGACTCGCCCGACGAGCACCGGCGGCGCCTGGCAGGTGGCGTCGATCAGCTCGCCGAGCCAGCGGAGAACCCCGTCGGTGTCCAGTGACCCAGCGATCAGCTCCGAGGCGCCATGACCTGGCAGATCGGGTACGACGACGCGGTGGGTCCGGATCAGCTGCGGGAGCACCGTCAGCCAGCCCGCTGCGAACTCGCCCGGCCCGTGCAGCAGCACCATCGGTGGACCGTCGCCGCCTTCGAGTACGGCGGTCGACACACCGGTCAGTTCCAGCCGCCGTTCGGCCACCGGGAGGCCTGCCAGCAGGCGATCGCGGGTGTGTTCGCTGGCCATGTGCACTCCTTCGAGAGCTGCGTGGGCCGCCGTACAGGCGGGTGAGCCATCAGCGTCGAGGTAACGGAGTGCTGCCGCGTCGGGAGAATCCTGCAGATCGGCGCGACGGCCGGGATGGGTAGTTCTGTGTAGCTGACGGGTCAGACGAGCTGCTGCTGGTACGCGTACGCCGTCGCTGCGGACCGGGAGCTGACGTCGAGCTTGGTGAAGATGTTGGCCAGATGCCGGGCCACGGTCTTCTCACTGAGGAACAGCTCGTTGGCGATGGTGCGGTTTGTCTTTCCAGTGGCCACGAGGCGAAGCACCTCCACCTCCCGTGCGGTGAGCCCGCCCGGGCCGGGAGCACTGGCGCTGCGGCTCAGAGCATCCACCCGTGCCAGGTCGGGTGCGGCGCCGAGCTGCCGGAAGACCCAGCGGGCGGCGTCCAGTTCCATCTCCGCGCCGTCCTGGTCGCCGAGTGAACGACACGCCACGCCGATCAGGGTTCGGGCCCGAGCGGCTTCGTACGGCGCGTCCATGCCCTGCCACGCCGTCCACGCCCGACGCAATGAGCCGAGGGCCGCGCTGGCGTCCCCTTCCTCCACGAGAACGGCGCCGAGCGCGTACGCGGACAGCGCGGTCAGCGGTGGGGCATCACGTTCTGCGGCGGCCTCGGCCAGCTCGTCGGCGCTTGCCCGTGCGGCGCTGAGATCTCCGACGGCAAGCATGATCTCGACGTACGCAGGCAACACCTTCAACCTGCTGACCGGGTCCTGGCTCTCCTTCAGCACCCGCGCGATCGCGGCTGCCGCCGCGGAGACCTGGCCTTGGGCCAGCCGCAGCAGCGCCAAGCCCGGCTGCGGATCACGTCCCCACTGACTTGCCTCGCGGTAGCTCTCCGCCGCCTTCGCGAAGTCCCCCCGCAGCCGGTACAGCTCAGCCACCTGGTAGACGGCCGCGCCGACGGCCGGGTGCGCGGCCGGCCCGACTGCAGGTTGACCGTCCGACGGGGCGGACAGGCGGACATACGCGTGCTGCGCCTCGTCCATGGCCTCCTGCCACCTGCCGTGCAGTTGCATGATCTCCGCACGGTGCACCAGGCATTGGCCCCGGTAAGGGACGAGACCGGGTTGCCCCTCACACCAGTGACTCAGCGCCGCGGTCCACTCCTGTGCTCGGCGCAGGTCGAAAATCTCCTGGCAGGCCTCGATCGCGGCGCAGTACACGATCCCGGCAACGATCGCGGACACCTCGCCCGCCGTGATCGCGACCATCACCTCGTCCAGCAGGGCGACCGCCTCGACGATGGATCCGAGCTGGATCAGGGCCTGCCCCCGACCGAGCCGACCGAAGGCCATCAGGTCGGCGTCGTCGAATCGCTCGCCGATCTCCGCCGCACGGCTGAACGTGGCGTAGCCGGTGGCCGGGTCACCCTCGGCGAAGTTCTGCAGGCCCAGCGGCACGAGCAGGTACCCCTGCTCCACGCAGACGAGCGGGCCGTCATCGAGCAGACGCCCGGCGCGGGCGAGCCAGCCGCCGGCCCGTGCCCCGTCCCCACGCAGCGCCAGGGTGATACCCAGCCAGATGGCGGCGCGGGCGGCCCGGGCGTGCTCACCGAGGCGGAGGCACTCCTGGTGCACCTGCGCCCAGGCGTCCGCGCTCTCGGCGTCACGCCCGATCAGGTAGGCGACCATCGCGAGCCGATCAAGGTCCTCGTGCTCCAAGGGCGCCTCGTCAGCGGCCTGCAGCAACTGGGCGTAGGCATCCGACCATGCCTTGGTCCGAAAGGACTCCCGGCTGCGGCTCAGCGCGTCGCTGACCGTCATCACAGCTCCACCCGGTGAGGCACGGCATGAGTGTCCCTCTCGCCGCGGCATACCGCGATGACCCCGGCCGGTCAGCTGGTCGACCTTCCGATCGCCGCTAGCCAGTTGCCGGGTCGGTCGCCGTTCCGGTCCCGGTCGCCGCGATGATGTCGGCGAGGTGGCCGCGAAGCTCGGCCTCCGGGCGAAGCAGCGCAGCCAGGAACGCTGCATTGACGAGTTCGAAGGACGCGTTCGCGCGCCGGTGGGCACGGACGCCCGCGGCCGTCAGCCTGAGGTGATACGAGCGGCGGTCGGCCGGCTGTGGGACACGGCGGGCATGTCCGCGGTTCGTCATCGTGCGGACCCAGTCCGTGACCGTGGCCGCAGGGACGCGAAGGTCGCGTGCCAACGCGGTCGGCGAACATGGCTGAACCTCGATCAGGTGGCTGTAGACGGCGTACTCCTCCGGGGTGAGCGGACCGTCTGCCATGGCCGTGCTCAGCATCTCCTGCACAGCCTTGGCCAGGACGAAGACGTCGAACAGCAGGGACGTTCCCTTGACCGGCGGCCTGCTCGGTGCGGGCATCGGATTGCCTTTCCGTAACGAAAGTCCTGCGTACGCCGAAGTACTACGGGATCGTAGTACCTTGCGGCGCATGCGACACCGGCTGGCAATGCTCGGAGCGACCATCGCGCTGGCCGTTCCCGCGTGCAGTGCCGCCGATCAACCGACCGATGCGCCGGCGGTCAGGTCCACGCCCGCCGGCGTCGAGGTTGCCGCCGACCTGGATCTGTTGCTCGAGCGGCTGGAGGCAATCCACCCCGAGCCGTTCCACGGCATCGAACGCAGCGAGTTCGTGACCGCGATGCACGACCTGCAGAGCCGGCTTCCGGAACTCTCGCCAGACCAGACCACGGTCGAGGTGATGCGCCTGGTCGGCTTGCTGAGTCGGGCCGGGCGTGACGGCCACCAGTTCGCGTTACCACAGCCCGGGCACGAGGGTCCGGCGCTGCCGCTGCGGGTGTACGAGTTCGCCGAGGGCGTGTTCGTCACCGCCGCGCAGCCGCCGTACGACGATCTTGTCGGGACTCGGATCGTCGCGATCGAGGACCGACCGATCGAGGACGTGCTGGCCGCGATCGAGCCACTGGTGCCGCGGGACGGCCCGGCGACGGTTCCGGCGTTCCGGCCGATCTTCTTGCTGCGCGCCGAGGTCCTGCGTGGCCTCGGACTTGCCACGGACGAACCGATCGACGTCACCGTGTCCGACGACAGCGGCGAACGCACCGTCGCGCCGGAACCCGTCCCGTTCGAGGAGTACGTGACCTGGGCCGGTGGCTTCGGAATGTTGGGGCTGCCCGACCGGGCGGATACCCGCTATCTCGACGACAGCGCCGACATACTGCGGTTCGAGACGATCCAGGGCGGTGTCTATGTCCGTTACCGCGAAGTACGGCTACCGGCGTTCGACGTGCTCGAATCCGTGCGACAGGTCATCGCCGGTGCCGACGTCAAGCGCTTCGTCCTCGACATCCGGCAGAACCCGGGTGGGGACAACCACAACAACACAGCGATCGTCGACCTGTTGACCGACTTCCGGACCGCCCATCCCGGTGGAGCGATTGTGGTGATCACCGACCGGGTCACGTTCTCCGCGGCGGCCAATCTCGCCACGGACCTGGAGGCACAGTTCGACCCGGTGTACGTCGGCGAGCCGATGGGCGGCGGGTTGAACTTCTGGAACGACGTGACGCAGATCAGGCTGGACGGGTTGCCCACCCCGATGCAGGTCGGCGTGAGCACCCGGTACTGGCAGCGCAGCGTCCCCGACGACCCGCGGTTGAGCATCCAGCCTGACGTCACCCTGCCGGTCAGCGCGGCGGACTACTTCGCTGGGCACGACCCGCTCTGGATGCTGCGCTCGCGGGCTAGACCGGATCGAGTCCCATCGGCCCGTAGACGACCTTGCCGTCGTTGAGCAGCGACACCTGGTGTACGCCGGCCTCGCTGAGTTCGCGCCACGTCTCACCCAGCCATGACTCCGCGTCGGAGCGGTTGTCGAACAGCTGCTGGGTCGGCCCCTCCACGGTCTCGCCGTGCTCGTCCTCGTAGCGCCAGGTCCAACTCGTCATGTCCGACTCGTCATGGCCGACTGTCTCCTCCTGCTCCGGTGCCTGACAGGCTAGTGACCCTGACTGTGCGGGTCGGAGACGGAGGTGTCGGTGCTGGACCAGCCGGGAATGCTGCAGCGCCTCGACGGGTGGCTGGCCGCCGGGCCACGCCCGGGACTGCGCCGGGTGAGACCGCTCCTCATCGGTACCGCTCCGGACCACGTCCAAGCGGTCGCCGAGATCGTCCTGGCCGAGCTGACCGTCATCGCCGGGTCGGACGCAGAGGCCGGGGTGGCGCTCGTCGACCGCGAGGTCGACTCGGGTTGCGATCTGCTGCTGCTCGCGGCGCCGGGTTCGGACGCGGTCGCGGCGACCGTCGCCATCGCCGCCTTCACCGGGGAGGAACCCGTTCGCGCCCTGGGGTTCGACCCGAATCTGGCCGATGACGAATGGGTACGCCGGGCGGGGGCCGTGCGCGACGGCCTGCGTCGTGTCGACTTGGTCGGGGACCAGGAGGCGGCGCTGGACAGCCTCGGCGACTCAGCCCTAGCCACGGCTACCGGGATCGTCGTGCAGGCGGCGCGACGTCTTACGCCGATCGTCCTGGACGGCCTCACCGCGCTGGCCGCGGCCGTGCTCGTCGGACACTTCGGCGAGCTCGAGCCGAAGCTATGCCTGATCGCCGCGACCGACGGGCGACCCGCCGCGGCGATGGCCGCTCGGGTACTCGGGCTGACCCCGGTGCTGGAGCTGGGGCGGCCGACCGGCGACGGGGTCGCCGCACTTCTGACACTCCCCCTGCTCCGCTCTGCGCAGTTCCTGGCACGGTCGTCGTGACTGCCGAGCCGGGCCATTCCGGATCCGTGCGATGTCCGCACGGCTGAGCGGCGCTTCGACGCATGGATAGCCCAGCGATACGAGACTCTGTGGCCGGAGAGATTGGCAGGGCGTTCGTGTGCACGGGATCGAACTGTCTGGCGAGACGATGCACGTCTTCACCGCGACGCCCACCCATGTTGCCTTCGAGGAGTACGACGTCGCTACTCAGATCGGAGCTGGCGAACACCCGCCACGCCTTCCGTCGGCTCAGGGCGGCGTTGCTTGGGCCTTCACCGCCTGGAGTCAACCAAACACCGACAGTCCCCCGCCTCCCCAGACCCTCCCTAGGGGTGTGCCGCACCGGCCCTAGGGGTGGTTGCTTGGATGTGCACGACTGAATGGGGGGAGGCAGGAAACGGGCGGTCGAAGGCGTCGCCGCGCGTCGCCCGGCTCCTGCCTCAGTTGACCGTCTCGATCAGCTACCTGGAACGGTTGATCCGCTGCGCGTCCGCCGCGCATCAAGAAAGGGCCTCGTCATGCCGGGTCTCATCGGCAGCAGCATCAGCAAGGACAGTCCGCAAGTTACCGTGAGTGGGCGGAGCGACCCTTCCATTGCTGGCGAGGGCGCGGGGAGTCAGCGACAACTGGACAAGGCGCTCGTGCGTCGCCTACTGATCGAGTTGCACAGCCCGGCGACTGATGCTGTGCGGCGCGCGGCAGTGCGCGACAACCTCGTGTCGATGCATTTGGCCTTGGCCAGGCATCTTGCCTGGAGGTTCGGCAATCGTGGGGAGCCTTCGGAAGACTTGGCCCAGGTGGCGGTGCTTGGTCTTCTCAAGGCGGTCGTCGGTTTCGACTGCGATCGTGGTGTGGACTTCTCCAGTTATGCCGTTCCGACAATCGTCGGTGAGCTCAAGCGACACTTTCGGGACAAGGCGTGGAGCGTGCAGGTGCCACGCCGGCTCAAGGAGATGAGAACCGATGTCACCGTAGCCTCCGGAGTGCTCACCCACCGTCTGGGTCGTACACCCACGACCAATGACCTTGCTGTCTTCTTAGACGTCACCGAGGATGAGATCCGCGAGTGCCAGGTCTCGTCCGAGGCGTATTCCACTTTGTCGCTGTCCACGCCGGTAGGAAACGGGGACGACACCGAGCAGTGGTTGGCCGATGTCGTGGGTGGCCTGGACCGGGGCATGGAAGCGGTGGAGGACCGAGAAGCCTTACGACCGCTCATACGGGATCTGCCACCGCGGGAGCGGCGCATCATAGGGATGCGCTTCTACGAGAACATGACCCAAACCCAGATCGCCGATACCGTCGGCATCTCCCAGATGTCCGTCTCTCGGCTGCTCACCCACTCGCTGGCTCAGCTACGCGAGGGGCTGGTCGCGAAACCCCGGAACGCAATGGCGACACAGTAGGGCATGGCGAAGAGGCGGCTCCTCGAGTTGGCCTCGAACGCGAACCGGGCCGCCCAGGTGTGCGCCGCACGGCCACCGTGTGGCAGCTCTTGGACGGCACCGGCACACAGCTGCTCGGCGAGCTGCGGATGGCCCGGGCGGCGGTGCGGGAACCGCCACAGGCCGAGCCGGTGCGGACGGTCATGGCGCGGTGACGATGCCGTCCGTCCTGACGTTCCGGAGCCGTTGGCCAAGCGGACAGGCGTGTCGCCAGCCCGGTCTGCAGGTGTGTACGAGGCCCATCGATCTGCGTGGCCGACTACCGATGAGTTCGTCGTGCGGACAGGGTCTATACCGGCGAACAGCGAGCCGCGAACACGACATGATCAGTTAGGGAGCTCATGGCCACCAACGCACAACCACCGGTCGTCGACGCCGACACCTGGCGGCACCAACTCGATGCGCTGCGCTCCCGGGAGAAGGCTGCGACCCGGGAACTCGACGCGATCGCCGCGCAGCGCCGCCGCATGCCGATGGTCAAGATGCCCGACTACATCCTTGAGGGCGAGGACGGGCCGGTCCGGCTGGCGGACATCTTCGGCGAGGCTTCGCAGCTGATTGTCTACAACCACATGTGGTTCCCAGGCGAGCAGTGGCAGTGCCCGGGCTGCACCGGGTTCACCTCGCAGTTCACCCGGTTGGACGTCTTGAACAACTTCGACGCCCGGTTCGTCATCGTCACCCAAGGCCCGATTGACGAGGCACTCGCGTACAAGCGGCTGGTCGGAAACACCATGACCTGGTATTCGACAGCGAACAGTGCATTCGGCACAGATGTCGACGCACCGCCCGACGGCGGTTTCGCTGTCAACGTGTTCCTCCGCGACGGCGACACCGTCTATCGCACGTGGCACACCAACGGCCGTGGCACCGAGCAGCTCGGTCACAGCTTCGCGTTGATCGATCTGTTGCCGTTCGGACGGCAGGAGGAGTGGCAGGACTCGCCCGAGGGCTGGCCGCAGGGGCCTGCCTACAGCCGGTGGGCCGACTCCAAGGACATCGCCGCGCTCTATGGCCCGGATGTGTGAGGGGGCCACCCCACCCGACCTCGCCCAGCCGCCGCGAGGGTCCACACCCCGAGACGCTTCTCAACTGAACGGGCACAGCCGCGTGGTCAGAACAGGCCATCGTGTGCCGGTTGCCGATCGTCTACCGGCTCGGGCTTGCTGCCGCCTTGGTCTTGGCGGGTCTTGCTTCGTTGCGTTGGATGGCGCGGTAGACGGTGGAGCGGGCGACGCCGAAGAGGTCGCCGGGTTCGACGGTGCTGTGCTCGCCGGCATCGTGTAGTGCGACCAGATGGGCTTCCTGGCGGGGGTTGAGCTTGCGCTGCTTGCCACTCAGCCGCCCTTTGGCCTTGGCCACCTTCATGCCCTCGCGGGGGCGCCAGCCGGATCAGGTCCGATTCGATCTCGGCGAGCATCGCCTGGACGTTGAACAGCAGCCGACCAACCGGGTCGGTCGGGTCATGCAGGGAGCCGCCGAGGCTGAGTTTGACTGTCCCGCGTCATGATTTCTGGCAGAGGTCGGAGTTTGTGCCTCCGGCTCTGAGGGAGTTGGTCATG
>JACCXW010000471.1 GCA_013696785.1 Geodermatophilaceae bacterium
CCGTCACGTGACACCACGCCGAACCAGTCGGCCTTCATGATCTGCGGGTGGGCGGCTTGCCCTGCTCCAAAGCGGCCTCAGCCGCTACCGGGTCGTAAGCACAGGAAGTCTCCAGTTCCTGAGCCACCGGTGGATTGGCCGGGCTCTCGCCGTCCGGCGGTGGCGCTGATGTCGGCGGTGGCGCCGAAGTCGTCCCGGTCGAGGGCTGCCCCTCGGAACTCGGCGGCGGCGGGGGCGGCGGGGCGAGAGCCTGGCTGACGGCCGCCCGGATCAGGTCGTAGTCGGCGTACGCCGGAGTGATCACGGAATTGTCGAACACAACGCTCCGGGTGTCGGCGTCCTTGATCCGGAGGGAGAGGTCGACGAAGGCGGGAAGCAGGTCCAGCGGGATGTCCGTGCTGAGGATGTCCTTAGTCGTCGTGGCGAGATCCTGGTACTGACTGAGCACGGTGACCGGGTCGGCCTGGTCGATGAACGCATCGATCACGCAGCGCTGCCGGTCCATCCGCTCGTAATCGGACGAGCCGTACCGTCCGCGGGCGAACCACAGCGTCTCGAAACCGTTGAGGTGCTGGTTTGCGCCCGGTGTCAGGTAGTCGTCGGGAAGGATGCCGAGATCGGTCACCCCGTTGATCGGCACCCAGGTGTTGATGTTGACGGTGACGCCGCCGAGGGAGTCGGCAAGGGTCTTGAAACCCTCCAGGTTCACCAGCATGTAGTAGTCGATGTTCAGACCCAGCGCCTCGCCCACCCCCAGCTTGAGCACGTCGGCACCGAGGTCGTCGGTCGGCCCGAGGATACCTGGGTGCTCGGCCGGCACCGTTCGGTAGACCGCGTTGAGTAGCTGCTCGCCCTCGTCGCCGCTGGTCTCGAAGCCGTCGGGATATGCCTCCCGCAACGGACCCGGCGGGAACGGCAGATTCTCCAGGTTGCGGGGAAGGCTGAACAGCACCGTGTTACCAGTCGCCGTGTCGATGCTGGCCAGGATGACCGTGTCGGTGCGGACGCCGTCGCGACCCGCGCCACCGTCGCCGCCCAGCAGCAGGAGGTTCACCCGGGCCTGTCCGGCCCACGGATCCGCCGCGGTGACGTCGTCCGGGGTCGTGGCGCTCTGCTTGTCCACCGCGAAGACGGTGGTTATCAGGTCGCGTTGTACGAAGGCGTACCGCGAAGCGACGACCGTCGGAAGCACCACCGCCAGGCACAGCAGCGAGACCAGGGCCGCGCTGATGCCGCGCTGCCTCGTGTTGGTCCGAAGCGGCCGGACCGCTCCGTAGCCGCCGACGACGACGGCGGCCCAGACCAATGCGAGCACCGGCATCCCGACGCCGATCAACAGCAGGGCGCTCGGGTTGACCGCCCAGTGCAACGCCGTGCGCTGTCCCGCAGTGCCCAGCCAGATCAGGATCCCCAGCGCGATCAACGTGGGCAGCAGCAGCACCGCGCCTAGTCGCCGGCGGCCGGCGGCGAGGAAGGCCACGCCGGGAACGAGTGCTCCGGCAGCGGTCAGCAAGAGGGACAACGAGAACGTGGCGCCGCCCAGACCGATCGGCGGATCCTCGCGTCCGCGACGGACCGCCTCGGCGCGACGTCGTTCGGCGCGGGTGGCGAAACGACGGAGCTGAGGGTCCGTCTCCACCTCGCCGTCACCATGCACGGTCCCAGGGTATCCGCCCTTCTAAGGGCTCAGCCGGCCAACGCGGCACCGGCGGCCAGACCGACGAGCGCGGCGGCCAGACCCGCGACCAGACTCGCCAGGACATAGGACAGCGCGAGCAGCCGTTCGCGCCCCTCGGCCAGCACGACGGTGTCCAGCGCGAAGGCACTGTACGTCGTGAGTGCCCCGCACAGGCCGACACCGAGCAGCGCCTGCCAGTGCGGCGAGGCCAGCAGTCCCGTGAGCACACCCAGGATCAGAGACCCGAGAACGTTCACGAGCAGGATCCCGGCCGGGAACTGCGAGCGCACCCGGGCCCGGACCGCTCGCTCGATGAGGTAGCGCAGCGGTGCTCCGAGCGCAGCACCCAGTGCGACCAACGCCACCGTCACCGCGATCTCCTGCGCCGGCGGTGGGACAGCCCCCGGCTCAGCACCAAACCGGCTTCGACGGCCAGCAGGGCGCTGACCGCGGTGACGATCAGGTACCCCGTGGCCGTACCCACCTCCTCGTCGAGGGCGAGGGTGAGGGCCTGGACTGCGTACGTCGAGAACGTGGTGAACCCGCCGAGCACGCCGACGGCAACGAAGGGCCGCAGCAGCCGGTGCGCGCCCGGGCGGAACAGCGCCCCGGCCAGTGCGCCGATCAGCAGGCAACCGACCACATTGACGAGGAAGGTACCCAGCGGGAATTCGCGGTCAGGGGCGGGCAGCAGCACGTCGATCCCGTGCCGGCCCATCGCCCCCAATGCGCCCCCCACCGCGATTACTGCCAGTACGGGCCACCGGGCAGGAGTTGAAGCCTCGGGTGCGGCGTTTCGAGGCAGCGACCGGGTGTCCACCGCGCTCACCCTAGGTCCCAATACTCATCAAAACAGGAACGGCAGTGGGG
>JACCXW010000180.1 GCA_013696785.1 Geodermatophilaceae bacterium
ACTACAAGACCCACAAGCTCGACGCAAGCGGCGCGGACGCCGTCACGGGCCGCCAGCAGTTGATGGTGAACGGCGACGTGCGGATCGGGTACGTCGCCGCGGACCGGCCGTCGCCGCTGTACCGCAATGCCACCGGCGACGAGTGCCTGTACGTCGAGAGCGGGTCGGCGCGGGTGGAGACGGTGTTCGGGGCGCTGAACGTGGGAAGCGGCGACTACATCGTGCTTCCCACGTCGACGACGTACACCGTCGTCCCGACCGGCGAGGGCCCCGTGCGGATGCTGACCGTCGAGGCGTTCGGGCACATCGGGGCGCCACGCCGCTATCTGTCCGCCAAGGGTCAGTTCCTGGAGCATTCGCCGTACTGCGAAAGGGATCTACGCGGTCCGGCCGAACCCCACGTCGTAGACGGCGAGGACGTGCCCGTGTTGGTGCGGCACCGGCAGGGAGTCAGTGAGCTCACCTACGCGCGGCATCCGTTCGACGTGGTCGGGTGGGACGGGTGTCTGTACCCGTACGTCTTCAACGTGGCGGACTTCGAGCCGATCACGGGCCGAGTGCACCAGCCGCCGACGGTGCACCAGACGTTCGAGGGCCCGCGGTTCGTGATCTGCTCGTTCGTGCCGCGCAAGGTCGACTATCACCCTGACTCGATCCCGGTTCCTTACAACCACGCCAACGTGGACTCGGACGAGATGCTGTTCTACTGCGGCGGCAGCTACGAGGCTCGCAAGGGTGCCGGGATCGAACAGGGATCCATCTCGCTGCACCCGTCCGGCTTCACCCACGGACCGCAGCCCGGCGCCGCGGAAGCCTCCATGGGATCGGAGCGGTTCGACGAGCTCGCCGTCATGGTCGACACGTTCCGCCCGCTGGACCTCACCGACCACGCCCGCGCCTGCGAGGACACCGGCTACGCGTGGACCTGGGCGGGCCGCACCAACCGCTGAGCGTCCGAGCACACCCGACGGCGATGATCACGGGATCTTGCCGCCGGGCCGGCCGTGATCATGGGCTCGACCGGCCAGGACCGGCCAAAGCCCACGATCATCACGAGCGGACGGGTGAAACCCTGTGATCATCGGGTGCTCGGGCGGATCACCGCGGCCGGGCCTACGCTGGGTTCAGTCGCGAGAATGAGGAGTTCGCTGTGTCTGCCCTGCTGATCTTCGTGGGACTCGGTCTGCTGGCCTACGGCGGGTACTCCGTCCTGGTATTGCCCAAGAAGCCGCTGGTCCGTGGTGACAGCAGACGGGCCACGCAGGTGTGGGCCACCGGCGTCCTGATCGCCGTGGCCGGAACACTGGCCCTGGTGATCGGTGTGTCCGATTCGTTGATCGGCGGCATCGTGGGCTTCCTCGTCCTCGGTGGCGCTGTCGTCGGCGGCGGTGCCCTGCAGTTCCGGCGGATGCTCGAGCAGGTAGCCGGCCGGTGACTCGGGCGTTTCCCGCGACTTCTGCAACCTCTGTAACCGCCACAGACGGCGGCCCCGCGGTCGAGGTGCGGGACCTGGTCAAGCGCTACCCGAAGCGACCGGTCAACGCCGTCGACGGCATCTCCTTCACGGTGGGACGGGGGGAGATCTTCGGCCTGCTCGGCCCGAACGGCGCCGGCAAGACCACCACCATCGGCGTTCTCACGACGCGGGTGAAGGCGACCTCCGGATCGGCGAACGTCGGCGGTGTCGACGTTGTCGCCCATCCGGTCGCTGCGCGGGCGCGGTTGGCCGTCGTACCGCAGCGGGTGAATCTGGACCGGGCGCTGACCGCACGGCAGAACCTGGTATTCCACGCGGCCTATCACGGTGTCCCGGTCGCAGAACGCAACCGGCGGGCTGATGCCGTGCTGGAGCAGTTCGGGCTCGCCGACCGGGCCAAGGACAAAGTCGACTTCTACTCCGGCGGCATGGGTCAGCGGCTGCTGATCGCCCGCGCCATGATGCACGCGCCCGAGGTGCTGTTCCTGGACGAACCCAGCACCGGACTGGACCCGCAGGCCCGGCTGTTCGTTTGGGACCGCATCCGGGAGATGCGCGCAAACGGTGTCACGATCGTTCTCACCACCCATGACATGGACGAGGCGGCGACGCTGGCTGACCGGGTCGGCATCATGGACCACGGCACCCTGCTGGCGCTGGACACACCTGATGCGCTGACCCGATCGTTGCCGGGCAGTACGACGCTGGATCTCACCATCGCCCACGCCGCTGGTGACAGCCCCGCGGCGATCATCGGAGAACTGTCCGCCGTCCGCGGCGTGGAGCAGGTCGAGAGTGTCGCGTCCGACCAGTCCGGCGGCGGGGGGATGCCGGGAGGTCCGCCGCCGGCGCCCGCCGCGCCGCAGTCGGCCCCGAGCGAGCTTCGGGTCAGGCTCTACCTGACCAGCGAGGCAGCCGCGTTGATCGCACCGGTCACCGAGTTGCTCCTGGGTCGCGGCGCCCGGCTGACCGCGATCAGTCTCGGTGAGCCGAGCCTTGAGGACGTATTCATCAGCCTCACCGGAAGGGACCTGCGTTGACGAAGTCGACGTCCACGACAGTTGCGCCGGCCGGCTCAGGCCAACAGCCGGCGATGCCGTCAGGGTCTGACAGGTCCGGGGCGGGGGCGGTCCGGGCGTTCGGGGCGCTGCTCTGGCGGGACGTCTTCGTCACCGGCCGGGAGCTGGTCGCTTTCCTCGCCCAGGTGATCCTGCAGCCGCTGTTCCTGCTCTTCGTCTTCGGCAAGGTGCTCGGGGATCTCGGTTACACGCAGGACAACTTCGCGCAGGTGCTGCTTCCGGGCGTGATCGCTTTCACCGCATTCCTCACCGCGCTGCAGAACGTCGCGTTCCCGCTGGTCATCGACTTCTCCTACACGAAGGAGATCGAGGATCGGCTGATGGCACCGCTGCCGACCTCGATGGTCGCAGTCGAGAAGGTGGTCTTCGCCACCCTGCGCGCCCTCATCGCCGCCGTGCTGATGTTCCCTCTCGGCTACTGGGTGCTGGGTGAGGTTTCGATCACCTGGGCCGCCGTACCGGCGGTTGCGATGTTCCTGGTGCTCGGTGCGCTGGTCGGCGCCGCGGTCGGGCTGACGCTGGGCACCCTCGTGACGGCGTCGAAGATCAACCTGGTCTTCGCGATCGTGCTGACGCCCCTGCTGTTCACCGGGAGTACGCAGTTCCCGTGGGTGTCGCTCGACGACCTGCGCTGGTTCCAGGTGATCTGCGCGGTCAACCCGCTGACCTATGTCAGCGAGGGCATGCGCGCGGAGATGCTGCCGTCGCTGGACCACATCCCCGCCTGGGTCAGCGGGCTGGCCCTGCTGGGCTACCTCGTCGTGTTCATGGCAATCGGCATCAAGGGATTCCTACGACGCGCGATCGACTGATCGCCGCCGGCGCCACCGCGCTGGTCCGTCGTAGCCGATCCGGCGTGCGTGTCGCAGCACGCTGAACGCCATGAACGCCAGCGGCCAGACCGGCCAGAAGAACGGCGCGTCCGACAGCGCCCAGAGGGTCACCAGCAGACCTGCCACGACGCTCACCGTCAAGAAGTGCCGGAACAAGCCGGCACGGGCTGCGGCGCGGGCCTCGGCGGTGTTCTCCAGCAGCGAGCGGCCCCCGTCGGGCAGGTCGGCGGTCAGCGGCGCCAACTCACTTCTGAAGCGGGCGGCGTACAGCGCGGCGAGCCGCTCGTCGGCCTCGCCCAGGCTGAGCATTCCCTCCCCGGCGGCCGCCCGAAGAATTCTGGCCACCTGCTCGCGGTCGGCGTCGGAGGCGCGGATGCCGTGCTCGTGCTCAGGCACGACCGCGAGCATGTGCTGGACGGGTCCATCGGTGCGGTACGGCGTCATCTGGGTCATGTCATGCAGCCTGCCGCTCGCGGGTGGCTGTGCCATCGCCCCTGGAGCGGCTGTCTCGGCCGCAATCCGCCGTACACCGGGTACGTCCACCGACGTATCGCGTCGCTGTTGCCGATGCCGACGTGACTGGGGACGGGGGATCTCTGGTCTTCATGCTGACCCGTTCGGGAGCCGTCCATGCCGCGGGCTCGGTCCTGTTCCGCACTGCCGGCACGGCCGTGGCACCGTCGGACTACTCCGCCGGCGTCGGCCGGGTCCGGTTCGCCCCTAGCACCCGGTAGCCGAGGGGAGCAGACCGCGTTGGTGCGGTCAGCGGGTCGACGATGCCCTAGCGGAGGGGAAACGATGCGGCTGATTCTCAGCAGGCCGGTCGGCCTCGCTTCTGGCCCGTCGTGAGTCAGCGTCGGCTGGTCGGGATCAGCGTGGCGACATCGTCGTGCGCCGCCGCCAACCCGCGATCCAGCGTTGCCAGCCGGCCCCCGCGGGTGCGGGCCAAGTGCGCGAGGTACGCGTCGGTCACCTGCCGGTGCCCGACCACCCCGCCGAGGGGCACTTCGGGGTAGCTCAGGTTGTCGACCCAGAACTCGTGGCGTGGATGCCCGAGCAGGGCGGCGAGGGCTCGTTTCGCCGACTCGGCGCTGCCACCAGCGCGCAACCAGGCCCGGACCAGCGTCCCCTGCGTGATGGGGCAACTCGCGAAGCGATGCTTGCCATCGACCATCCATTGTCGTGCGGCCTCGCTGCGCACGTGCCCCGTGATGCTCAGCGCGCTGAGGACGTTGCCGTCGAGCAGGACGCTGGGACTCACGCCGCCTCCGCGGGGGGTTGTGCGTCGGCGATTCTCATTGCCGCCTCCGCGGCGGGGAGTGCGTCGGCGGTTCTCATTGCCGCCTCCGCGGCGGGGAGTGCGTCGGCGGTGCTCACATGTCGTCCTCGAGAGCCCTTACATCCTCGCGCGTTCAACCCCAGGGCGGGAGCTGCGGCAGGCCGTTTCCACCGCGGCCGACCAGCCATGCCAGCAGCTGCGCCGCGGTCAGCTCAGGCACCGCGATGTCGGGAGCCCGTTCGGACAGCCTCGGCAGTTCGCGGGCGAGGTGGAACTCGACGAACTCCAGCGACCAGTCGGAGGAGGTGGAGCCGAGGTCCAGGTCGAGGCGGTGAATTTCGATCTCACGCCATCGCGAGACCGGTCCACGGGTTACCGGCCGGCGTCCTGACTGCCACCGCAGTGTCCCCTCCCAGTCCGGCATGGACCGGTACGCCGCCAGGCAGCGGGCGCCGGTTTGCCGAACCAGTTCGACGAGCTCCGCCGCGGACCGGTTCCCGTCAGCCTCGATCTCGGCCTCGCGCCGGGTCGGTGACCCGGCGTACTGCTCGATGTCCTCGCCCCGGGCGTATCCCTCGAACATCTCCGCCGCCGTCCTGGCGTTGCCTGCGATGTGCGCCAGGACATGCCCACGCGTCCAGCCGGGCAGCGCAGATGCCGCGCGCACCTGCCCATCGGTGAGCGCCGCGAGCGAGGCGTCGAGCCGCGCTTGGCTCCGGGCCACCTGGCTCACCAACCATGCGGCGTCGGCCTGAGGCACCGCCTAGCCGCGGTTGGACATGGTGTAGCGCAGCTTGGTCATCATGTACTCCGCCTGCGGAACGATCCCGCTGACCTCGAAGAGTTCGCCGACGCGCTCGGTGAACTGCGACGGATCCCAGCGTCGGCCGCCGTTCTCGATCACCGCGACGGACGTGAACGGTCGGTAGATCTCGACGGTGTCGCCCTGTACGCCGAACACCTTGCCGCTGATGTGGGCAGCGGCATCGGAGCAGAGGAAGGCAACGAACGGTGCCACGTTGTCCGGGTGCCAGAAGTCGAATTCGCCCTCGCCCTGGGCGATCTCGCCGTACGCCGACTCCGTCATCGCGGTGCGCGCGGCCGGAGCGATCGCGTTGGACGTGACGCCGTACTTCATCATCTCCTGCGCGACGATCGTCGAAAAGGCCGCGATGCCGGCCTTGGCCGCCCCGTAGTTCGCCTGGCCGAAATTGCCGAGAATCCCCGACGTGGACGCAGTGTGCACGATGTGGCCCGGGCGCTGGGAGGCCTTCCAGTACCGGCAGGCCGCGTGCGTGGTCGTGTAGTGCCCGCGCAAGTGCACCGCGATGACGGCGTCCCATTCCTCGGGTGTCATGTTCGCCAGCGTCCGGTCGCGCAGGATGCCGGCGTTGTTGACGAGGGCATCGAGTTGCCCGAACTGCGAGACCGCGGTCTCGACGAGCCGGTCGCCGACCGCCACCTCGCTGACGTCCCCTGGGACGAGCATCGCCTGCCCGCCACCGGCGATGATCTCCTCGACCACCGCCTGACCCGTTGCCGCGTCGTACTCGTTGAGCACGACGGCCGCCCCCTGCCGGGCGAGTTCCAGGGCCTCGCCGCGGCCCAGACCGCGACCGGCGCCGGTCACGATGACGACCTTGTCGCTGAGCAGATCTCCCATGACGGAAGAACCTAGCCGGTCTAGGTTGGCCCGATGCCGGTGCCCGCGGAGGTGATCGCGTACTACGACCAGGGCCGGGAGCTCGCCCGGCTGACCGAAGGCCACGGCCGGTTGGAGCTGTGGCGAACGCAGGACATCCTGCTCCGGCAGCTACCACCGGCACCGGCCCGCGTGCTGGACGTCGGCGGCGGTCCGGGCATCTACGCTGCCTGGCTCGCCGGCCTCGGGTACCCCGTGCACGTCGTGGACCCGGTCCCGCTGCACGTCCAGCAGGCGGCCGCCCTGCCAGGGGTGACGGCAGCCGTCGGGGATGCGCGGGCGCTGCCGGCGGAGACTGCGTCGTACGACGTGATCCTTGCGCTCGGCCCGCTGTACCACCTGATCGAGCGGACGGACCGGGTTCAGGCGTGGCGCGAGTTCGGGCGGGTCGTCGTACCTGGCGGTCTCATCGCCGCCGCAGCGATCAGCAGGTTCGCCGCCCTGCACGACGGGATGCACAAGGACCTGCTCGGCGACCCCGGCTTCGTCGCGATGGTCGAGGCCGGTCTGCCCGAAGGCAGGCACCGCAACGACCTCGACGTGCCGGGCCAGTTCACCACGGCCTTCTTCCACCACCCGGACGAGATGGCCGCCGAAGTCGCCGATTCCGGGCTGCGGCTGCAGGCGCTGCTCGGGGTGGAATGTACCGCCTGGCTCGTCGGCAACCTGGCACAACTGCTGGACGATCCGGTACGGCGGGCGCAACTCCTCAGCTGGCTGCGCAGGATCGAAGCGGAGCCGACCTTGCTCGGAGCCAGTTCCCATCTGCTCGCCCTGGCCGGGCGTTGACGGGTTGAGGTGGTCGAGTTCGTTGATCCATGCAGGTGGAGGCTAACCTTGAGGATCGCGACCGCCGGGTGCTCGCTCAGGTACCGCCCGCGGACCACCTCGGGAGGCGTCACTCGTGCCTGACGGGCGAGATCCGGGCCAGCAGGAGGCCCCACCGCAAGAAGAGCCGATTGAGCGACCCGTTCGACGTGTGGACGACAACCGTTGGCAGGCCTCGTGGGACCGATTCCAGGCTGCCCACGACGAGGACGACGCTGCCGACGGCGCGGAGGATTCCCTCAGCGCCAACGGCGAACCACTCGAACTGGCTGGCGTTGCGCAGCCCCTTGCCGTTGAGCAGATCCCGCCTTCGGCTGCTGTCCCCAGCCGCGCCCCTCGACACCAGCGACCGAAGGTCACCCGTGCACCTGCACCGCCGGCCGCTCGCGTCCCACCACCGTCCGTCCCCGCGACGCGAACCGACAGCGAGATCCAGCTGCCCTCCGCCGCGGAGTTGTCGTCGCACACGCTGCTGCGTCCCCGTGAGGACAGGCCGGCCAAGGGCTGGCGGCGCGCGCTGCACAGAGCCTCGGGGGGCTCGCTGAACCCAGGGCTGTCCGCGACCGAGCAGCGTGAGCGCGACGTCATGCGCCGGATCGCCACCCCGGTCGAGGGCTGTCACCGGATCGCTGTGATCTCCCTCAAGGGTGGGGTCGGCAAGACGACGACAACTGCCTGCCTCGGCCTGACGCTCGCTCACCTTCGTGGTGACCGGGTGATCGCGTTGGACGCCAACCCGGACTCCGGAACGCTGGCCGAGCGGCTGGCCGGACGGGGTGGAAAGAGCGTCAGCGACCTGCTGGCCGGCGTCGACGACGTGCACTCCTTCACCGACATCGCGTCATATACGTCGTTGGCCGAACGCCTGCAGGTCCTCGGTTCCCAACAGCAGCCGGAGATGTCGCACGCCTTTGACGAGGACAGCTACCGGGCCGTCGACGACGCGTTGGCCAGGTTCTTCAACATCGTGCTCGTCGACTCCGGTACGGGCCTGCTGCACTCGGCGATGACAGGCACCCTCGACATGGCCAACTCGCTCGTCGTCGTCGCCGGACCGACCGTGGACGGGGCCGGCCAGGCGGCGAAGACCCTGGACTGGCTGGTCGTCCACGGCTATGGCGAACTCGTGGCGCGGTCGGTCGCGGTGATCTGTTCGGTCCGGCCCGATACCGGGGACGTGAACGTGGAGTTGCTCCGCGCTCACTTCGCTGCCCGCTGCCGTCGCGTGGTCGAGATTCCCTACGACCCGCACTTGGCCACTGGTGGCCGGATCGACCGGGCGGAGTGGCGACGACCGACCGCCGACGCCTTTGTCGCTGTAGCCGCGGCCGTGGCCGAGGGCTTCGCGCACCCGGCCACGGACCCCGGGTAGCAGGTGCCAGAACCCGAGGACGACATCGTCACGGCTGGGCCGAGAAACGATCATGAGCCGACCAGCAACCCGGCAGTGAGATACACCGACGGGCAACGCTGGCAGGCGGCCTGGGAGCGTTTCGGGACGGGGTCGGAGATCGGCGGCAACGCCGAAGTCCCTGTCGCCGCTGCCGCTGCTGCCGAGGAGCCGGTACGCCGGCGGCGGGTGTTCGAGGAGCAGCCGTCGCCGAAGCCGCCGCACCCGGCCGCTTCAGGGCTGCAGCCTGACGCTGGCATCGATCCGCTTACGGACGCTGACGCGGCTGCCGTAGCCGACGTCGGTGCGGACGACGCTGATACGGAAGCCGAAGGCGACGGCCCGGATCGGTGCGGTCGTCGCGACTCCCTGAAGAGGTGCTCACGCGGCCGGTCGACGCCGGACCAACGCCTGCGGTGCCGACTGCTGCTGCTGAGGGAGCTGACGCCGTACCGGTTGGCGTCCTACCGACTGCCGAAATCGATGGTGCTTTCCCAGCCGCTGTGGAGCGGGCGCCGAGACGGTCGGCGTCGGCCGCCGACCTGGCTTCGGCCACCCTGCTACGCCCTCGCGAGGACGTGCCGAGCAGCGGTTGGCGACGCGTGCTGCACACCCTGACTGGCGGTGCGGTCAACCCCGGACTTTCCGCCGCCGAGCGACATCAGGTCCACCTCATCCGGCGGATCAGGACACCGGTCACCGGCCGGCACCGCATCGCCGTCGTCTCGTTGAAGGGGGGCATCGGCAAGACGACGACGACGGCCTGTCTCGGGCTGACGCTGTCGCACTACCGGGGCGACCGGGTGGTCGCGGTCGACGCGAATCCCGACGCCGGCACGCTGGCCGAGCGGCTCACCGGTGAGGCGACCCGCACCGTGCACGATTTGCTTGCCGGCCTCAGCGAGATCGGCTCATACACGGACGTCTCGGCGTACACATATCTGGCTGAGCGTCTGCAGGTGCTCGCCTCTGGACAGGATCCGGAGATGTCGCACGCGTTCGACGAGGAGCAGTACCGCGCCGTCGTCGGGGTCCTGGAGCGCTACTTCAACATCATCGTCACCGACTCGGGGACGGGGCTGCTGCATTCGGCGATGGCGGGAACTCTGGCTCTGGCCGACTCTCTCGTCGTGGTCGGCGCCCCGAGCGTCGACGGGGCCACCCGGGCCGCGAAGACGCTGGACTGGCTCGTCGCGCACGGGTACGACGATCTGGTCTTCCGGTCGGTGGCCGTGATCAGTTCGGTCCGCCCGACGACCAAGAATCTCGACCTCACGCCCATCCGGGAGCACTTCGCCGACCGCTGTCGAACAGTCGTTGAGATTCCCTACGATCCGCACCTCGTCGCCGGCGGCCGGATCGCGATGTCCGAGCTACGCCGGCCGACCGCGGATGCGTTCCTGGCGCTGTCCGCAGCCGTCGCCGACGGGTTCGCGCTGCCCAGGTAGTAGCCCGCGCCGGCAGATCTAAACGGGCTGGTCGAGCTCCGGCACATCGCCGGGCCACGGCAGACCGAGTGCCTCCCACCAGGGCAGCGGGCCGATGACGCCGAACTGGTCGAAGACCGAGTCCGTCGCGGCTTCGGCCTCGATCATCGGCTCGGACGCGGCTTCGAAGAGCGCGGCCGCTGCGGCAGCCGCGTCGGCCCCGGCCACGTCCTGCCCGCGCGGGTCCGCACCGAGATCCTCGAGCGCAACGCCGACCTCCTCCGGGACGTTCGGATCGGCATTCAGGATGTAGTGGCGGTGCACGGTCCGCACCTCGCCGTCGGGTGCCGCGAGCACCGCCCACAGCGAACCGAACTCGTCGTAGTCCTCGTCCAGCGCCAGCCGGCCGGTGCCGGCCTGCCGGAGAACACCCGACAGCGCGGGCAGCATCTCGATCTCCCGGAACATCATCAGGTGGCGCTGCCATCCGGCCGGGGACTCCGTGACGTGCAGGGAGCCCCGTTTCGCGAGGGTGAGATCTCGGCACGCAGCGGAGACGTCCGTTCCCGCGGGAACGTCCAGGACGGCAAAACTTCCATAGGTACTCACCGCCGCACTGTATGCGGCAGGTCACCCGCGTTCCCGGTCCGTGGTAAGAACGGGCCGTGGCGACGGATCCGACAGCGGCGAATGTGACGGCGCTGGCCGTGATCGTCGACGAGTGCCGGCACGAGCCGCAACAGCATTGGCCGCGGATGGTCGACAGCTGGCTGAGGGCCATCCAGGAGCAGGTGGTCGACGGGTCTGCGCCATCCGATCTGGCAGCCGTGCGGTCCGGGTTGCGGGCGCGGGTGGTTCCGCGGATGCAGCCGGAGGTTGCTGCCGTGGTAGTCCACAGCAATTTCACCGACGAGTTGGACATCGTCGCCGTGGTCGACTACCCCGACCGGACGCTACGGGTCACCCGCGACATGCTGGCCTCGACGGAGCAGGGCCGCGACGTCGTGCAGGAGGCCATCGCGGCCACCGTGTCGGCGGAGCTTCTGGACCTGGATATCCGCGACCATGACGTCACGCCGGAGGATTCGGTGCGGCTGGTGGCCAAGGACGGCAATCCCTACGTCGCCACGGCGCTGCTGCTGGTGTCGCGGCTGCTGCCCGGCCCGGCGCCGTACGGCGCTCTGGTCGCCGCCCCGAAGGGCAGCACGATCATGCTCTACCTGATCTCCTCGGACCGGGCTTTGGGTTTCCTGCCGACGTTCGACCGGTTCGCCAGAAACCTTGCCAGCGCCGCCGAGGATGCCCTCGTCGGACAGGTGTACTGGTGGTTCGAGCAGGTATTCCATCCGGTCGGGGTGTCTTCGGACGGATCGTCGCTGAGCCTGCCACCGGCCCTGCAGGATCTTGTGCGGTCGTTGCCCCCGGCTGCCGGCTGAGCCGCTGCGTTTCCTCAGGTCCAGGGTACTGGGCTGCGATCGGCGTCGGGCAGCTTCTGGCTGGTCATGATCTCCTCGCGGTTGCGCTGCAGATGAGCCAGCGCGGCGTCGCCACCACCGGCCTCCCACTGGGCGATCAGGTCCCGATAGAACACCATGTGTGGATTGTCCGGATCCCGAGAGGTCCAGAACTCGACGAACGCGGTGGCCGAGGGGACCGGAGAGCCCTGTCCGGTGATGACCGCCCAGCCAGGAGCCATTGCCCAGTACGGCGACGATGTCAGGTCGATAGGCGGCTGCAGGCCGGCACACACCTCGACCATCCGAGGCTCCGGGAAAGCGTCGACGGCCGCGAGCCCATGGTCCATCACGAAACGCTCGACCCGATCCGCCGCCGCCGGCTCGGTGATGACGAGCTTCGGGCGGTACAGCGGGGTGTCCTGCAGGCTGATGCCGAATGTGACTTTCCACCCGGTATAGGGCTCCAACAGGCTCATCCGGGCTGCGAACAGCCTGCCCTCGCCGTACGAGGTCTGGCCGAACGCGATGAACGGCACGGTCCACCCGATCGGCCGGCGGACCAGGACGGCGCGCTGCCCGCGACCGGCAAGAACCCACTCCCCGGGCATCTTCCGTGCGAGCGTCTCGGCGATTTTGACCCACCGCGAACCGGCATTGGCTTTGCTCATTCGGGGAGCTACGGGCGGACGATCTCGGGTGGCGCGATCGGTGTCAGCCGCGAGTTCACGGCGTCGAGCCAACTCTGTCTGAAGCCGGCCGCGCCCGTCTTGAGGTCCCACACGTGCACCGTGTCCCAGGTCAGAGTTCCGGCGGGAGTCTGAACCTGTCGTTGCAGTACCAGATCGGGCCGGATGGCGCCGGACTCCGCCGTGCGTACTTCCACCCCTTGCCTGTCGAAGTTGGTTTCCGGGGAGAGCCGGTATCCGGACGCGGGATCGACCAGCGAATCGGCGTCGCGCAGCGTCATGTCGCGCCATTCGGTGTGGCTGTACGTCCCGAGCCGCTGCGGGTCGGTGCGGTTCCCTCGTTGGCCGCTCGCTGAGCGGCATCGTCCCAGGCCTGGGTGGCCCCATCCTGTAGCGGCGCCTGAAGATCGTGCCTGATCTGTGCGACCTGCTGCTCAATGACGGGATCCGTCTGAGGCAACGAGGGATCGTTGATCGGGGTGTTCGGTCCGCTGTGGACCGGTGGCGGGGTGTCGGGTGCGCCGCTGTGCATCGGTGGCGGGGTGTCCCGGGGCTGGCCGGCGCCGGTCGCGACCCGCGGCCGCCACTGAAGGAGTATGACGGCCGTCACGACAACCAGCGCACCGACCGCCTGGACCGGACCCAGCCGGTCACCGAACAGGCTCACGCCGATCAGCACGGTGGCCACGGGCTCGACGCAGGAGACGATCGATGCGGTGGCGGCGCCGACCAGCCGCATCCCGGCGAAGAACGTCCCGACCGCCACCACCGTGCTCACCAGCGCCAGCACCGCCGCCCAGAGCCAGCCCACGGAGTCGAACCCGAAATCCGGGCCACCGCCCGCGACCGTGACGACGGCGTACGTCGCGGCCGCACCGGTACAGACCAGAGCGCTGAGCGTAAGCCGGTCCAGGCCCGGGTCGATGGCGTCGCCGACGAGGATGTAGGTCGCGTAGGCCGCGGCCGACGCCAGTCCGAGCGCCACTCCCAGTGGGTCGAGGCTGCCGGCGTCGCTGCCGAGCAGCACCGCCGCAACCCCGGCCAGCGCCAGCGCCAAGGCGCCGAGCCGGATGGTGGTCGCCGGCTCCCGTCCCCGCACGACGGAGACGGAGAAGACGAGCACCGGGAAGGTGTAGAGCAGCAGCGTGTCCAGGCTCGGCTGGATGTAGTTCAGGGCGGCGAAGTACAGCGCGGACTGCGTCGCGTAGCCGATTGCTCCCATGGCCAGCCCCCCGACCGTCGTCCGGCGGCCGGCACCTATACCGGGCCTCCCGCGGTTCCGGTAGCCGACGAGGATCCAGAGCACGGCCGCGGCGATCACGAACCGCAGCAGCAGCAACTCGGGCAGGTCCACTCCCGCGTCGTAGGCTGCGTTCGCCACGAACGGCAGGACCGCGAAGGACAGCGCAGAGACGACGCACAAGAAGATGCCACGCGCCTGCCTGGCGGGCGTCGGCGCCGATGTCACGTCGTTCCCGGACGTGGCGGCGCGGCTCATCCGAGGAGTCAATCACCGCTCCCGCCGGTGGATCGCTCAGGCGACCGGCTGCACCCGGAAGCGACCGGCGTCGTGGATGACGAGCACGCCGGCGCCCTTGTCCATCGGCTCGACGAACTCACCGACCAGACCGAGCACCGCCGCCTCGTTCGTCGGGCTGTGTCCGACGACGAGTGCCCGCCCGCCCTCCGGCAGCCGATCGAAGACTCCTCGCAGCGCGGCCGCGAGGGTGGCTGAGTCATCCCGTACGAGAGCGGGGTCGGCCTCGTTCATTCGCGCCAGCTCGCCACTGCCGGCCGCCGTGTACGCCTCCCGCCACCGGTCCTCGTGGCGGGACCGGAGCCCGGTGTGGTCCTCGATCGGCGCCTGGCCGCCGACTGCGGACCGCCAGATCTGCAGGGTCTGGGTGGCTCGGTCCGCACCGGTCGAGACGAAGACGTCGTACGGCGGCGACAGCCGGCTTCCGATCTCCTCGGCCGCGGCAACTCCAGCAGCAGTCAGCCGGTCACCATCGTTGTCGGTGTGCCGTCGCAGTTCTACGGTCTTCATGCCACAAGTGCCGGCTACTCGGACCCGCTGCCGTACGTCCGCGTGATGACTTCCAGGTTGTGCCCGTTGGGATCCTCGAAGTACAAGCCGCGACCGCCGTCATCGGTGTTGATCTCGCCGGCCTTGCTGTGGAAGGGGTCGGCGTAGTAGGTCACGCCTTGGTTCTGCAACCGGCCCAGAACGGCATCGAAGTCCGTCTCGGTGATCAGGAACGCGTAGTGCGACGAGGCGATGTCGCCGTCGTGCTCGATGAAGTCAAGGCTGACGCCGTTGTCCAGCTGGACCACGATGAAGGGGCCGAACGGAGTCGGCTCCGGCAGGCCCAGCATACCGGCCAGGAACGTCGCGGCTGTCCGTTTGTCCCTGGATCCGACGATGGTGTGGTTGAACTCGACGGCCATGGCAACCTCCTGCCGATCGCGACGTCCGTGGGATTGCGCGGCACGGCGCTCATCCTGACGGACGCAGCCGTGTGCTGCTACTCGTCCTTGCCGTTCTGCTCGGCCAGGAAACGTTCCAGCTCCGCGCCCAGCTCGTCGGCCGTCGGCAGTGACTCCCGGTCGACGGTCATCAACGGCAGCCTGCCGCGGGAGTCGGCGAAGGCGTCGTACTGCTGCTCCAGCGCGCGAACGACTGCCGCCACTTCCTCTGAACGGCCGACCTGTTCGTCGATCTTGCCGCGGGTCTCCTCGGCGGCGCTGCGCAGCTCCGCTCGGGGCAGGACGAGGCCGGTGGCGCGGGCAATCGCGTCCAGCAGCGTGTCGGCGGCGTCCGGGTATTCTGCCTGTGCCAGATAGTGCGGAACGTGTACGGCGAATCCCATTGCGTCCTGGCCGGCCTCACCCAGCCGGTATTCCAACAGCGCGCCGACGCTGCCCGGGACCTGCACGGTGGCAAGCCAGGGCTCGTAGCCGGCGACGAGTTCCGGCCGGGTGGCGTGCGCGGTCAGCCCAGTAGGACGGGTGTGCGGGACGGCCATCGGGATCGCGTTGATGCCGACGGTCAGCCGGACGTCGAAGCGCTCGATCAGACCCTGCACGGCCGCGACGAAACGCTCCCAGTGATAGTCCGGCTCCGGGCCGGTGAGGAACAGGAAGGGTTCGCTCACTTCGTCATGCACGAGATACAGCGCCAGCGAGTGGGGTGTGTAGCTCTCCCAGTGGTCCTCGGAGAACGTCATGACCGGACGGTGCGAGCGGTGGTCGACCAGCTGGTCGACATCGAATGTGACGAGTTCCTGATGGGGCAGCCTGTCCAACAGCTGCCGGCCGAGCAACCGACCGGCGGAGCCGGCGTCCACGAAGCCTGGCAGCGCCTGCACCAGCACCGGCTTGACGAGCTCAGGCAGCTCGGCGGCCACTGTGTAGAGATCCTCGGGGTCCAACACCGCTGTTTCCTTCCGACGGCGAGCGCGCGAAGCACACGCGCCCTGCTGTTCAGAGTGAACGCTCGGGGCGTTCCGATCCATCCCTCGCGGGCTACTCCTCAGCGGCGGCGGCGGCGGAGCATGAGGAGCAGCAGCAGGAGTACGACGCCACCGGCGACGGGCGCAAGCCGCGTCACCAGCGATCCACCGGCCAACTCGAGCAGGTCGATCGGCTCCGGTTCGGCGCTCGGCCGGCGTGCCGGCTGCGCCGGGCGCGGTGCGGCAGGGGGTGCCGACGCGGGTGCTTGCGCGGATGCCGGTGTGGGGGTGGAGCTGGCGGGCTTGTCGGGAGTCGTGGCGGGTGGCGGCGTACTGCTCTCGGCCGGCCCGTCCGGCTGCGGCGCCGGCGGCTCCGAGGGGGTCTCGTCCGTAGCTGCGTGTTTCGCGATGCTCGGCTCGGGAGCAGCGACCGGAGGCTCGGGCTCGGGTTCGCCGCCGATCTTGCCCTCCAGACAGCTGGCAAACTGCCCGATCAGCTTGTTGCCGACGTCGACCATCACGCCGCGGCCGAACTGCGCCGGCTTGCCGGTGATGTTGAGATCGGTGATCACGTTGACCTGAGTCGATTCACCCTGACCCACCAGGGTCGCGGTCACCTTGGCCGCTGCCGTCCCGTTGCCCCGGGCGTCCTTGCCGTTGGCATCGATCATGACCTGGTGGGCGGCCTCGTCCTTCTCCACAAAGGACGCAGCGCCCTTGTAGGTCATGTTCACCGGTCCAAGCTTGATCTTCACCCGGCCGGTGAAGTTGTCACCGTCCACCGAGTCCAGGACCGCACCGGGCATGCACGGGGCGACCCGCTCGATGTCCAGGAGCACCTCCCACGCCTGCTCGACACCGACCGGGACGGTGAAGGAGTGCTCCAGCTTCATGACGGCTCCTGTCTTTACAGCGAAGATGACCCTGCCGGCGGTTCCCCCGTCGACCCGACCGGGGAACCACCGGCAGCGTAGGTCAGTCGAGGCCGGCTGCGGTGAGGACAGCTCGCTTCGTGAGCACCTCGGCGAGATGACTGCGGTAATCCGCCTTGGCGTTGAGGTCGTCTGTCGGGTTGGTGCCCTCGCCGGCGTGCGCCGCCGCCGCCCCGACG
>JACCXW010000051.1 GCA_013696785.1 Geodermatophilaceae bacterium
CGGACATGCTGTCCATCATGACCGGACGAACCTGGCCCCGTAACTTCAGCGACCGGGTCACCCGGCCGCTGCCCGGTCCCCGCGACTTCGTCAAGCTGGCCCTCGACGGCGGATTCCGTGGTCGGGAGCACCCGTCACGAGAACTCGCTCAGGTCCCGCAGGTCAGCCACCCGCTCCCGGCGTTGACCGCGGCGCAGACCAGCATCACCTGGGTCGGGCACGCCACCTACGTCATCAGGACCGGCGGCCTGACCGTGCTGGCCGATCCGTTGTGGTCGGCATCGATACCCGGACGGATCCGTCGGCTGACCCCGCCCGGCATTGCCTGGGAGGCGTTGCCGAAGGTTGACGTGGTGGTTATCAGTCACGACCACTACGACCACCTCGACGCCCCCACCATGAAGCGGTTGCCCCGCGATACTCCGATCCTCGCGCCGGCCGCGCTCGCCAGCTGGTTCACTCGACGTGGTTTCACCACGGTCACCGAGCTGGACTGGTGGGAGCACGTCACCGTGGACGGCGTCCGGTTCGAGTTCGTGCCGGCACATCACTGGAGCCGGCGCTGGCTGTTCGACCTCAACTGCACCCTCTGGGGCGGTTGGATCATCCAGGCAGCCGGCGGCCCGCTGCTGTATTTCGCCGGTGATTCGGCCTACGGCGAGCGGTTCGCCGAGATCGGCCGGCGCCATCCTGGGATCGATCTTGCGATGATGCCGATCGGGGCCTACGCGCCGCGCTGGTTCATGGGCAGCGCGCACGTCGATCCCGCCGAGGCGGTGCAGGCGACCCTGGACGCCGGGGCACGGCAGATGGCCTGGATGCATTGGGGGGCGTTCGTGTTGAGCCGGGAGCCGATGGCAGAGCCGGCTCGATTGACGGTGCAGGCCTGGCGGGACACCGGTCGGCCACTCGAGGACCTCTGGCAGCTGGCGATCGGCGAGTCCCGCGTCATCTGAGCGCCGCCGCGGCGACGCCGCCTATGTCCGATACGCAGCCGCCGGGGTGGTTCGATGTGTTGGTGTCCACCATCGTCGTTGGCCTGGCCCCGCTGCGTCCGGTCGACGTCGTGGCCGTGGCACGGTACGGCGCCGAGGTGCAGCTGACCGACGATGCGGTCACCGCCATGACCGAGTCGCGCGGGCACATCGAGGCACTCGCGGCGGGAAGTACGCCGGCGTACGGCGTTTCGACTGGGTTCGGCGCCCTGGCCAACCGGCACATCCCGGCCGGACTGCGGGCCGCATTGCAGCGCTCGCTGATCCGGTCCCACGCGGCCAGCGCCGGCGACGACGTGGAGCGGGAGGTTGTCCGGGCGCTCATGGTGTTGCGGCTGCGCACGCTGGCCACCGGGCGCACCGGCATCCATCCGCAGACCGCCCGCACCCTGGCCGCGCTGATCAACGCCGGGATCACACCGATCGTCCGCGAGTACGGATCGCTGGGCTGCTCCGGTGACCTCGCGCCCCTGTCGCACGTCGCATTGGCCCTCATGGGCGAGGGAGCCGTCCGCGACGCCGAGGGGGTACGCCGCCGCGCCGCGGACGCCCTCACGGCGGCAGGCATCACGCCGGTGGACCTCGCGGCCAAGGAGGGGCTCGCGCTCATAAACGGCACGGACGGCATGCTCGGCATGTTGCTGCTCGCTTGCCACGATCTGACCGAACTCGTCAAGGTCGCGGACCTGAGCGCCGCCATGAGTGTCGAGGCGCTGCTCGGCACCGACCGGGTGTTCGCCGCCGACCTGCAGGAACTGCGCCCGCAACCCGGCCAGCAGCTCGCTGCGGCGAACATGCGCAGACTGCTGGCCGACTCGCCGATCATGGAGAGCCACCGGGGACCGGACTGCACCCTGGTCCAGGACGCCTACTCGCTGCGGTGCGCGCCGCAGGTCGCGGGTGCGGCGAGGGACACGCTGACACATGCTCTGTCGGTGGCCGCGAACGAACTCGACAGCGTCATCGACAACCCGGCCGTGCTGCCCGACGGACGGGTCGAGTCCAACGGCAACTTCCACGGCGCACCGGTCGGCTACGTGCTGGACTTCCTCGCGATCGTCACGGCCGATGTCGCCAGCATCGCCGAGCGCCGCACCGACCGGATGCTCGACGTCCACCGGTCCAACGGGCTGCCGCCGTTCCTCGCCGCCGATCCCGGCGTGGACTCCGGCCACATGATCGCCCACTACACGCAGGCCGCTGTGGTGAGTGAGCTCAAGCGGCTCGCGGTACCGGCCTCGGTCGACTCGATCCCCACGTCCGCGATGCAGGAGGACCACGTGTCCATGGGCTGGTCGGCCGGACGCAAGCTCCGCAAAGCCGTCGACGGGCTGCGACTGGTGCTCGCCATCGAGGTACTCACCGCCGCCCGCGCCCTGGACCTGCGGGCTCCGTTGCTGCCCGGCCCGGCGACCGGGGCGGTCGTCGCGGCCCTGCGCCGGACCGTGCCGACGGTGGGTCCGGATCGCTGGCTGGCTCCGGAGATCGACGCCGCCGTGGCGGCCGTCGCCGACGGGACCCTACTGAGTGCCGCCGAGTCCGTCACCGGGTCACTTTCCTGACCGCGAAGGTATGGAGGCTGCCATGTCGAAGACGCAGGTGTCCGAGCCAAGGACCGTCCGCGCCGCGCGCGGTACCGATCTGCGCTGCCAGGGTTGGCCGCAGGAAGCCGCGCTGCGGATGCTGGAGAACAACCTCGACCCCGACGTCGCCGAGCGGCCCGACGACCTCGTCGTCTACGGCGGCACCGGCCGGGCAGCGCGCAGCTGGTCGGCGTACGACGGCATCGTCCGGTCCCTGACCACGCTGAAAGCCGACGAGACGCTCCTGGTTCAGTCCGGCAAGCCGGTCGGAATGTTCCGCACACACGAGTGGGCACCCCGGGTCCTCATCGCGAACTCCAACCTCGTGCCGGACTGGGCGAATTGGCCGGAGTTCCGCCGCCTCGAGCAGGCCGGCCTGACCATGTACGGCCAGATGACCGCGGGATCGTGGATATACATCGGAACGCAGGGAATTCTGCAGGGAACCTACGAGACGTTCGCGGCCATCGCCGCGAAGCGGTTCGACGGCACGCTGGCCGGCACGCTGACCCTGACCGCGGGCTGCGGCGGGATGGGCGGCGCGCAGCCGCTCGCCGTCACCATGAACGGCGGCGCCTGCGTTGTCATCGACATCGACCCGGTCCGGCTGCGACGTCGCGTCGAGACCCGCTACCTCGACACCGTCGCCGCCGATCTGGACGATGCCGTCGCGCAGGCGGTCTCGGCGAAGGAGGAGCGGCGAGCGCTGTCGGTGGGACTTGTCGGCAACGCCGCGGTGCTGGTCCCGCGACTGCTCCGGATGGGCGTGCCTGTCGACATCGTCACCGACCAGACGTCGGCGCACGACCCGCTCGCCTACATTCCCGAGGACGTCGACCTCCCCGATGCCGACGACTACGCGGCGAAGAAACCGGAGGAGTTCACCGATCGCGCCCGCGCCTCGATGGCCAAGCACGTGGAGGCGATGGTCGGCTTCATGGACGCCGGCGCCGAGGTCTTCGACTACGGCAACTCGATCCGCGGCGAGGCCGCCCTCGGCGGATACGACCGGGCCTTCGACTTTCCCGGCTTCGTACCGGCCTACATCCGGCCGTTGTTCTGCGAAGGCAAGGGGCCGTTCCGGTGGGCGGCGCTGTCCGGGGACCCGGCCGACATCGCCGCGACCGACCGGGCGATCCTCGAACTCTTCCCGGAGAACGAGGCACTGGCCCGGTGGATCCACATGGCCGAGGAGCGGGTGGCGTTCCAGGGTCTGCCGGCCCGGATCTGCTGGCTCGGCTACGGCGAGCGCGATAAGGCCGGCGTCCGGTTCAACGACATGGTCGCCTCGGGCGAGCTGAAAGCCCCGATCGTGATCGGTCGCGACCACCTGGACTGCGGCTCGGTCGCCTCGCCGTACCGGGAGACCGAAGCCATGGCCGACGGGTCCGACGCGATCGCGGACTGGCCGCTGCTCAACGCGATGCTGAACGTCTCCAGCGGCGCGTCCTGGGTGTCCATCCATCACGGCGGTGGCGTCGGCATCGGCCGGTCCATCCACGCCGGTCAGGTCTGCGTCGCGGACGGTACGGCGCTGGCCGGGCAGAAGATCGAGCGAGTTCTCACCAACGATCCGGGGACGGGCGTGATCCGGCACGTCGACGCCGGATACGACCGGGCAGACGAGGTGGCCGAGGAACGGGGCGTGCACATCCCCATGCGCGCCTCCCCCGCCGATCTCGGTCATATCAACCCCTCAGCACCGGTTTAGACGTTGATACGACCAAGATCGGCGGCTTTCGGGTCGATGTGGGCCGACCTGCTGCCGGTCGGCCGGATGGGCAGCGGCGGGTTCCGACGCTTCGCCTGGACAGCTGCGGACATGGCCTGCCGGGAGTGGTTCCGTGGCGAGGCTGCGACGCGCGGGATGGATGTCGACACCGACCGCAACGGCAACCTGTGGGCGTGGCTCGGACCACCCGGGCCCGACTCCTTCGTGACCGGAAGCCATCTCGACTCCGTTCCAGGCGGCGGCGCGTACGACGGGCCGCTCGGCGTCGTATCCGGCTTCGCCGCGATCGACGCGCTGCGGGCACGCGGATGTACGCCTAAGCGCCCGATCGCCGTGGTTGCGTTCACCGACGAAGAAGGCGCCCGGTTCGGCGTGGCATGTCTCGGTTCGCGGCTGTCCACAGGTGCGGCGGACCCGGCCCGGACGCTCGCGTTGACCGATTCCGACGGGACGCGGCTGGACGAGGCGATGAGTGCCCAAGGCCACGATCCCGTCCACGTCGGCGCAGATCCCGGGGCGCTGCAACGAATCGGGGTCTTCGTCGAGCTGCACGTCGAGCAGGGACGGGCGCTCGTCGACCTGGGCGCACCGATCGGTCTGGCGACGGCGATCTGGCCGCACGGCCGCTGGCGCTACGACTTCGCCGGCGAGGGCAATCACGCCGGGACGACGGCGCTCGCCGACCGGCGCGACCCGATGCTCAGCTACGCCATGACAGTGCTTGCCGCCCGGAAGCAGGCCCGGCTCGCCGGCGCGCTGGCCACGTTCGGGAAGGTGACCGTCGATCCGGGCGGGACGAATGCCATCGCCGCCGGGGTGACCGCGTGGCTGGACAGCCGGGCACCCGACGAGGCGACCCTGACCGACTTGGTCACCGCGATCGCCGCACAGGCAACGGAGCGAGCCGGCCGCGACGGCGTGCGGCTGAGTGTCACGGCCGAGTCCGAGACGCCGCTCGTCGACTTCCCGGCCGGTCAGCTGGACTGGGCCGCGACCGCGCTGGGTGATCCGCCGCGGCTGGCCACCGGGGCCGGCCACGACGCCGGCGTGCTCGCCAGGGCCGGCGTCCCGACCGCGATGCTCTTCGTACGGAACCCGACCGGGGTGTCCCACTCCCCCGCCGAGCACGCCGACCAGGACGACTGCCTGGCCGGTGTTGCCGCGTTGACCGAACTCATGGTGCGCCACGCGTGCTGACAGCCTGGTGGTGCGAGCAGGCCTGGCTGCCAGCTGGCATGGCTCGGCAGGTCCTGATCACCGTCGACGGCGAACGGATCACAGCCGTCACCGCGGACAGCCCTCCCGGCGAGGCGCGCCGGCTAGCCGGCCTGACCCTGCCCGGCCTGGCCAACGCGCACTCGCACGCCTTCCACCGCGCCCTGCGCGGGCGGACCCAGCGGGGTCGGGGCACGTTCTGGACGTGGCGCGAGCAGATGTACGCCGTCGCCGCGCGACTCGACCCGTCCTCATACCTGGCCCTCGCCCGGGCGACATACGCGGAGATGGCGCTGGCCGGAATCACCTGCGTCGGCGAGTTCCACTACCTGCACCACCAACCGGGCGGTACGCCGTACGACGAGCCGAACGTCATGGGCGCGGCTCTGATCCAGGCGGCCACCGAGGCCGGAATCCGCATGACGCTGCTCGACACGTGCTATCTCGCCGGTGGCTTCGGTCGCCCGCTGGCGGGACCGCAGCTACGATTCGGCGACGGCACAGCCGACGGATGGGCCGAACGGGTGAGCGCTCTGTCCACATCGGACGGTGCTCGCTTGGGAGCGGCGCTGCACTCCGTCCGGGCGGTTCCGGTCGAGCAGCTCCCCCCGGTCGTCGACTGGGCAGCCGACCGCACCGCGGTCCTGCACGTCCACCTGTCCGAGCAGGTCTCCGAGAACGAGCAGTGCCATGCGGCTCATGGGATGACACCCACGGAGCTCCTTGCCGAGAGCGGCGGGCTGGGACCGCGCAGCATCGCCGTACATGGGACGCACCTGACCGACGGGGACATCGCGCTACTGGGATCCAGCGGCACCGGGATATGCCTGTGCCCGACAACGGAACGCGATCTCGCCGACGGGATCGGACCGGCGCGGCGGCTCGCCTCCGCCGGCTGCCCGGTCTCCTTGGGCAGCGACAGCCATGCCGTCGTCGACCTGCTCGAGGAGGCGCGGGCGGTGGAACTGGACGAGCGACTGTCCACACAGGAGCGAGGGCACTTCGACGTGACCGAGCTACTCGGCATGGCGACCGTGAACGGGCACGCGGCGCTGGGCTGGCCCGACGCAGGTCGGCTCGCAGTAGGTGCGCTGGCGGACTTCACCACGGTGCGACTGGACAGCCCGCGCACGGCCGGAGCCGGGGAGTACGCCGCGGAGACCGTCGTCTTCGCGGCCACCGGCGCCGACGTGACCGACGTCGTGGTCGGCGGACGTCACGTCGTACACGAGGGACGGCACATGATGGTTCCGGACGTCGGACCGGCACTGGACAAGGCGATCGGAGCGGTGACATGAGCACGACCGCACTCACGGGCATCGGGTTGCTCGTCACCCACGATCCCGAACTCGGCGAGCTTCCGGACGCGGCCCTGGTCATCGACGACGACCGGATCGTCTGGGTCGGCCCGGCCGCCGAGGTGCCGGACGCCGACGAGTCGAGCGACCTGGACGGCCGCTGCGTCATCCCCGGATTCGTCGACAGCCACACGCATCTGGTCTTCGCAGGCGACCGGGCGGCGGAGTTCGAGGCAAGGATGTCGGGGCAGCCGTACACCGCCGGAGGGATCCGGAGCACCGTGGCTGCGACCCGTGCGGCGACCGACGAGGACCTCACATCACACGCGGCCGGCCTGATCGCCGAGATGCTCGCTTCGGGCACGACGACGACGGAGATCAAGACCGGCTACGGACTGTCCACAGTGGACGAAGAGCGCTCCGCCCACGTCGCCTCCCGGCTGTCCGGCGACGTCACGTTCCTGGGGGCGCACGTCGTCCCTCCGGAGTACGCCGACCGCACCGACGACTACGTCGCCCTGGTGGCCGGGCCGATGCTCGAGGCCTGCGCGCCGTACTGCCGGTGGATCGACGTCTTCTGCGATCGCGACGCGTTCGACGTCGACCAGGCGAGGACGATCCTGACCGCCGGCGCCGCCCGAGGTCTCGGTCTACGGGTGCACGCGAACCAGCTGGCGAACGGCCCGGCGGTGCAGCTCGCGGTCGAACTCGCCGCGGCGTCCGCGGACCACTGCACCCATCTCAGCGACGCCGACATCGACGCGCTGGCCGGCTCGCCGACGGTGGCAACGTTGTTGCCGGGTGCGGAGTTCAGTACCCGCTCGCCGTATCCGGACGCCCGGCGGCTGCTCGATGCCGGGGCGACCGTCGCGCTCGCGACGGACTGCAACCCGGGGTCGTCGTACACGTCCAACATGGCCTTCTGCATCGCGCTTGCCGTGCGGGAGATGGGGATGACCCCGGCCGAGGCGCTGTGGGCGGCCACGACCGGCGGGGCGCGGGCGCTCCGCCGCGACGACGTGGGCGTGATCATGGTCGGCGCCCGCGCGGATCTGGTGGCATTGCAGGCTCCGTCACCGGTACATCTGGCCTACCGCCCCGGCGTACCGCTGATCGCGGCCACCTGGAAGGGCGGCCAACCCATCACAGCCATCGGCGGGTGACTGCCGTGATCATGGGATGCGGCCGGTCAGGCCCGGCCAAACCCCATGATCACCGCGAGTTGTAGGTATCAGCAGCGCCGTCGGGACCTCTGTTACGGCGTCAGAGTGTCAACCCCCGCCCGACGCACCACGAAGGAGAACCCGTGATGGGTACCGCAGCCGATCAGCTCATGCAGGTCTGGAAGTCCCGCGAGCAGCAGGTCATCAGCGAGGAGGCCGTCCAGGAGCTGGCCGACGTACTGGCCGATTCCCCGGCCGAGCTGGAAACGTCCGTCCTGGTGGGCGGCACCGCCGCGACGGGGCTCGGGCTGCGCCTGAGCTACACCGACGTGGAGTGGTGCGGCAACGACATGTCCAAGATCCTGGAGCTGCTCAAGAAGTTCCCGCCGCCGCCCCCGGAGCCCGAGCCGTACTACCACATCGCCATCACCGGGCAGAGTGACCGGTTCTCCGTGCTGCTGTCCCTCGGCGTCCTCCCGCCGGAAGCCTTCGACGTCATCCAGCAGTACGCCGTGCGTCGCTGACCCACCCGGGTGTGACGATGGCGAGGTGAGAAAGCTGCATTCGGTGGTCGTCATGGGACTTCTCATGGCGACCACCGCCTGTACAGCCACCAACGGCTCACCCACCGCCGCGCCGACTGCCTCAACCACCGCGGAGACCACAGCCGCGCCGTTCACCATCGCGGGACCCAGCCCTACCCCCGCGCCACGAGCCCCTCCGGATGCATGCGCCCGGGCCGCGCTGGCCCGCTTGGACCTGGCGGGCCGAGCCGGCCAGGTCCTGATGGTCGGCGTCGACATCAACGACCCCCAGCCTGGGTACGCCGAACTGGCGCCGTACCGGATCGGCAGCGTTTTCCTCGCCGGCCGGAGCACCGCCGGCGTCGATGTGATCCGCACGGCCGTGATGCCGCTGCAGACCGACGCGCTGGGCACCACCGGGGCGTACCTGCACCTCGCCGTCGACCAAGAAGGCGGCAACGTCCAGTCCCTGCGCGGTCCCGGCTTCACCGACCTGCCGACCGCACTCGAGCAGGCAGCCGCTGGACCGGAGGCCCTCGGCACCCAGGCCGCAGGATGGGCTGCGGAGCTCGCCCGTGCCGGCATCACGTTGGATCTCGCTCCGGTCGCCGACGTCGTCCCGGCCGGCACAGCAGCCGGTAACCCGCCGATCGGTGCCTCGTCGCGGCAGTACGGCTCGGATCCAGCCGAGGTGGCTCCCCTGGTGGCGGCCGTGACGGCGGCGTTGGAGCGGGCCGGCGTCGGCGCCACGGTCAAGCACTTTCCCGGACTCGGCCGGGTTCGCGTGAACACCGACACGTCGACGGGCGCAGTCGACGAGCAGACCACCGCCGACGACCCGGCGCTGCAGCCGTTCGTGGCCGGTATCGAAGCCGGTACGACGGCCGTGATGGTGTCCTCGGCGTCCTACCCGCAGCTCGACGCCGACAACCTCGCGCCGTTCTCGGCGGCGATCATCCAGGGGTTGCTCAAGGACCGGCTCGCTTTCACCGGCGTCGTCGTCTCCGACGACATCGGCCGGGCAGTGGCGGTCTCCGGCCGTGCGCCGGGGCAGCGGGCCGTCGATTTCGTCGCCGCGGGCGGCGACCTGGTGTTGACCGTCGACGTCGGCGACGCGCAGCCGATGTCCGCCGCGCTGATCGCCCGGGCGCGGAGCGACAGCGCGTTCGCCGAGCGGTTGTCCGATGCGGCGTTGCGGGTACTCAGGAGCAAGCAGCGGGCCGGCCTGCTCGTCTGCTAACGCGAGACCGACAATGCGTGCTCCTGGTGACCGGGGTCCGCCGGGTCGATGTTCGAGACCCCCGGCCCGGGCGTCGGCGTACGGGACAGCGCGACGGCCAGCGCGATCGTGCCGATCATCAGCAGGACCTCGCGACCGGCAAAGCGCCGGAACGCCTCTGGCCGGCCGGCGCGGAGCTGACCGATCGTGGTCTTGCGGTGCCACCAGCCGAACCCGGCCAACGCGGTCAGGGCAGTCAGCTTTCCGAGCACCAGCAGGCCGTACCGCGTACCGAAGAGCTCTGTGAATACGCCGTCGCCGTCAGCCAACCGGATCCATGCGTTGACGAGACCAGAGGTTCCGGTCGCCAGGAAGCAGCCGAGAGCGAGCGGGCTGTACCGGGTGACCGTGCCGACCTCCTTCGTCGACCCACGTCGGAACAGCAGCACCGCACCTAAACCGCCCACCCAGGCACTGGCCGCCAGGACGTGCACGATCAGGCTGGCGGTGGCCAGCTCGTGGTTGTTGTGACTGGCCGCGTGCCCCGTGGGGATAGGCGGGATCAGGGTTCCGACGGCGAGCACCAGGACAAGCAGCGGTCCCTCGGGCGTGCTGACCCGACGGGCGCACAGGCACACCAGCGAGGCGAGTGCGACGACGAGGAGCAAGGACCTGCTCTGATCCACCGTGACGAGGGAGTCCGCGAACCCGTCCGAGGTGATCAGGTCGGTCAGTGGCTGTCCGGAGATGTCCGCCAGGGTCAGCAGCGAGCCCACACCGGCTGCCACCGCCCAGGCCAGCGCACACCACGACGCGGATCGCAGCGCTAGCTGCGCCGGCCGGCGCAACTGCCGCTCCCGCGCCGGAACCAGGTAGGCGGCGTAGACCAGGCACCCCACGGCAGCGACGGCAGCCACATCCATCGCCAGCCGCGACACCGGCAGCAGCCAACCCACCAGGAGGCCCGCCCCCGGCAGGCCGGGAATGGCCGCAGCGGGGCCGATCCGCCGATCACCATGAAGATGACCAGCGCAAGGACAGCCCCGACACCGACCGTCGCCGCCGTCAGTCCGAGGGATGCCCGATCCACGTTCGGCCCGGTCGGGGCCTGCCCGGGTCTAGCCACCTCGACCTACCGATCCGCTACGACGGGACACAACGAAGGCGGCTAGCCCCAAGGCCGCCATCAGCACGACGAGCACGAGGACAATCGGCAGCCAATTGGTCGCGTCGTCCGGTGCCGTCGCCGCGGTCGGTGACGGGTCGGCAGCGCTCTGCCCGGGCGGTGAAGCGGTGGCGGCCGGCGGGCTCGATTCCTCCGGCGGGACACTGGCTGTCGAGGGCGCGGCGGACGTGATCGGCCCGGTCGTGACGACGTAGCTGAACGCCCCGGAAATAGGGTGTCCATCTGCGGAGACGACCCGCCAAGCCACCTCATATGTCCCGGCCGGCCCGTCCGCTGCCAACGGTTGGGTCACGATCGCACCGCTGACCGTCGGGGCATCCAGCTGCCATGCTGCTCCGTCCGGCCCGGTCACCACGACCTCGCTGAACTGCGTACTCACCGGGCCGTTGAAGGTCAGCGTGACGGCCGCGGGGGATGTCGCCACCTCCGTACCGTCGGTCGGGGCGATGGCGATGAGTGGATCGTGGGCGGACGCGATCGGGGCGGTGAGCACGTGCGCCACGAGCAGCCCGCTCACGGCGACAGCAGCGAGCAGCGACCGGCGTACGGCGCGGAAACGCACCGAGTGCGCGGTACCGGGATTTCGCACGCCCGTAGCGCCGGAACGCATCGCTACTCCCCCGTCCGGCGTCGCGACGAGCGGACCGCCAGACCGGCAGCGCCCAACCCGACCACACCGACGGCGAGTCCCGCAGCACCCAACGTCCGAGCAGTCCCTTCCGAACTGCCCGGGGCAGCCGCCTCGGAACTCGCTTCCTTGACCGCGCCGCCCTCGGACTCCTCGTGATGGTCACCCTCGCCGGTGGCCGCGGTCAAGGTCAGCGTCGGGGCCGGATGTTCCGGCTCCTCGCCCCCCGCCGGTGTCCCCTCGTCCCGGGACACGACGGTGCCGTCGTCGTAGGTCTGGAGCACCGGAAACACGATTGTGTCCCCATCGGGAAGAGGACCCACGGAGACCTCGAACTCGTCCAACTCCCCAGGCCCGACACCTACGCCGTCATCGGCGGTCCAGGTGATCCTCGTGACGGCCTCGGTGAGTTTGAGGTCGTCCACGGTGACCGGCTCAGGCAGCGGAGCCGTCGTGATCTCCGCCTCCCAGCCAGGATGGTCCTTGGCCGTCACCGACGCCAGCGGCCGGTCCGAAGGGAAAAGGATCGACACCTCCGTCGTACCGGCTGATTCGTTGGGAACTGTGAACATCAGCGTGGAGAACCCGCCGATGGATGCTTCCTGCGGGCTGACCTCGACGTGGGCGAAGGCAGGTACGGCGAGCAAGACGAGGCCGGCTGAGCAGAGTGCGGCTGTCAGTCCGCCTCGAGTGACGACGCGTCGATTGACTGAGCCGGCGGTGATGAGGCGCATTGAGCGCCCGACAGGACGGGGCATGGCGACTCTTTCGTCGAGTGCCGTCGCGCCGCCGCGCTGGGCTGCGCAAGCGGGCGCCGACGGCGGATGGGGGTGCAGGGTCGGCTGAGGGTGCGGCCGGCCTCACGTCACCCGTCGACGACGTCGGCCTAGACCGCGAGCGGCCCCGGTGGTCCCCGGTGCGGCGTGGCTGCAGCCAGCAGCAGACCGAACCCGGTCGTCACCCCGTCTCGGGGCCGTGCCGATTAACCGTGGTCGCGAGTCGACGGCGAGCGGCGCCGCACACACCCTGGG
>JACCXW010000056.1 GCA_013696785.1 Geodermatophilaceae bacterium
GGCCCAACCCGGGCAGGTGGCGGCAGTCAGCCACGGTTGTCCGAGTGCCCTGTTCGACGGGGTCAACATCCTCAACACGGTGACGGAGGGCGGGCGATGAGCCGAGAGCGAGTGAGCATCGCAGCGAGGGACGAGCGAGGAGCGGAGCGAGCGGTGCGCACAGCGCACGAGGCGGGCAGGCGATGAGCACGCGTGCGCCGGTCCGCCCGGTAGTTCCTCCCAGCAAGCACGAGCGCCGTCGCCGGGTCCGCCCGGGCCGTCCGGCTCGCCCGGCGCGGGCAGCCCCCCAGATGTCGCGAAAGCTCATGCTGTGCATCCTTGCCGGGGTGGTTGTCCTCGCCGGCGCGGCGGCGTGGCTGGTGCTGTTCTCATCGGTCCTCGGAGTGCGCACGGTCGATGTGACCGGCACCCGAGGCGACACGTCCGCGGCGGTGCGCGACATCGCGGCCATTCCGGAGGGTCAGCCGCTGGCGCGGCTGGACACCGACGCGATCACCGATCGACTGATGGCGCTGCCCCAGGTCGAGTCGGTCTCCGTGCAGCGGTCCTGGCCGTCGACGGTTCGGATCGCGGTGGTCGAGCGGACACCGGTGGCGCTGGTCGACCTCGACGGCGCGCAGTGGCTGATCGACTCGCACGGGGTGCTCTTCGCCCAGGTCACGACGCCCCCGCCCGGTATCCCCCTGCTCGAGGTGGAGCGTGCTTCGGCGCAGGACCGCGCGACGCTTGCGGCGGTGCAGGTCATCGGCGTGCTGCCTGCCGACGTGCGTGAACGGCTGGCGCGGGTGTCCGCGGCCACCCCGGACTCCGTCGTACTCCACATGGTCGGCGGGCGCACCGTGATCTGGGGCAGCGCCGAGGACAGCGAGCGCAAGGCGATCGTGCTGGCCGGCGTGTTCAGCCAGCCCGGCGGGACGCTCGACGTGAGCAGCCCGGAGGCAGTCGTCATCCGCTGACGGCCAGCCAGCGGGGGACCGGCCATGCCTCGTGATCATCGCGCCTAGTCTGCATGGATGACTGAGCCGATCAGCCGGTTCCCGGTGCCGGCTCGTGCGGACCTGCCCGAGGACATCGCGGCCCGGCTCGCCGAGGTCGAGGAAAAGTCCGGCTTCGTGCCGAACGTCTTCCTCGCGCTGGCGCACCGGCCGGCCGAGTGGCGGGCGTTCTTCGCCTACCACGACGCGCTGATGGACACCGACAGCCCGATGTTGACCAAGGCCGACCGGGAACTGATCGTGGTGGCGACCAGCGCGGCGAACGGCTGCCTGTACTGCGTCGTGGCGCACGGCGCGATCGCGCGGATCCGGGCGCGCAATCCGCGGATCGCCGATCAGGTGGCCACCGACTGGCGTAAGGCCGACCTCACGCCCGCGCAGTCGGCGATGCTGGACTTCGCCATCCGGCTGGCCACCGATCCGGTGAGCGTCGCGCCCGGGCACCTGGACACGTTGCGAGAGCACGGGTTCAGCGAGGACGACATCTGGGACATCGGGTCGATCGTGTCGTTCTTCGCGATGTCCAACCGGCTCGTCCACCTCGCCGCCGTACCGCCCAACGACGAGTTCTACCTGATGGGCCGGCTGCCCAAGGCCTGAGCCTGGCCCAGAAAGTTCGCGGCCGACACGCCGGGCGACGTCTTTGACTCGGGTTCGGGGGCTACCTAGCGTTTCCTCAGGTTGACATAACTCTAACCCTCAACTTGAGGGTCACCCAGAAGGAGTCCGATCCGATGACATCTCCGCACAACTACCTGGCGGTCATCAAGGTCGTCGGAATCGGCGGCGGCGGCGTCAATGCCGTGAACCGGATGATCGAGGTCGGCCTCAAAGGCGTGGAGTTCATCGCCATCAACACCGACGCCCAGGCGTTGCTGATGAGCGACGCCGACGTCAAGCTCGACATCGGCCGGGAACTCACCCGCGGTCTCGGGGCGGGCGCGCAACCCGAGGTCGGCCGCAAGGCCGCCGAGGATCACCGCGAGGAGATCGAGGAGGTGCTCAAGGGCGCCGACATGGTGTTCGTGACCGCCGGTGAGGGCGGCGGAACGGGCACCGGCGGCGCACCCGTCGTCGCCGGGATCTCCCGCAAGCTCGGCGCGCTGACGATCGGCGTGGTGACCCGGCCGTTCGGCTTCGAGGGCAAGCGCCGCGCCACCCAGGCCGAGACCGGTATCGCCGAGCTCCGGGACGAGTGCGACACCCTCATCGTCATCCCGAACGACCGGCTGCTGCAGCTCGGGGACCGCAACGTCAGCGTCATGGACGCCTTCCGCACGGCCGATCAGGTGCTGCTGTCCGGTGTCCAGGGCATCACCGACCTGATCACCACGCCCGGGCTGATCAACCTGGACTTCGCCGACGTGAAGTCGGTGATGTCCGGCGCCGGCAGCGCCCTGATGGGGATCGGCAGCGCCCGCGGCGAGAACCGCGCGATCACCGCCGCCGAGCAGGCAGTGGCCAGCCCGCTGCTGGAGGCCTCGATGGAAGGCGCCCACGGCGTGCTGCTGTCGATCCAGGGCGGCTCGGACCTCGGCCTGTTCGAGATCAACGAGGCCGCCTCGCTGGTAGCCGATTCCGCGCACCCCGACGCCAACATTATCTTCGGCGCCGTCATCGACGACGCGCTGGGAGACGAGGTCCGGGTCACGGTCATCGCGGCCGGTTTCGACACCGGCAAGCCGACGTTCCGCAAGACCGAAGTCAAGCCGGCAACAAACCCGTCCGCCGGTCCGGCGGCTGGGGGCGGTCGACCTGGCCCGGACCCGGTCTCGGCATCCCCCTACGCCCCGGCCGCGTCACGCGCGTCGGACACGACGAACGGCTACCCGCCGATGCCGCGATCCGCCCCCCGTGGCGCATTCTCCGCCGACGAGCTGGACGACGACCTCGACATCCCCGAGTTCCTCAAGTCCTGAGGCCGACCGCATCCGATGCAGACGTGAGCGCGCCGGCACGACGGGTGCGCCGGGTCGTCACCGACCGGTCCGGCGGAGCCAGTGCCGCACCGTACGACACCTTCAACCTGGCCGACCATGTCGGTGACGACCCGGAAGCGGTGCGGGCCAACCGCGGGCGACTGGCCCGGTCGATCGGCGCTCAACGCGACGCCCTGGTCTGGATGGAGCCGATCCACGGCCGGACGGTACGGCGGGTGGAGGCAGCGCCGAAGGGAGCTGTGCCGGGCTGTGACGCGCTCGTCACGACGACGCCGGGGCTCGTCCTGACCGCACTGTCGGCCGATTGCGTGCCGATTCTGCTCGCCGACGCAGCTGCCGGCGTGATCGCGGCGGTGCACGCCGGCCGGATCGGTGTCCGCCTGGACGTCGCCGGGCACGCCGTCGCGGCGATGATCGCCGCCGGCGCCACCGCGGCCGGTATCGACGCCCTGCTCGGCCCGGCGATCTGCGGCGGGTGTTACGAAGTCCCGGAGGCGATGCGTCGCGACGTCGACCGGGTCGCGCCCGGCAGTGCCAGCCGCACCGGTCGAGGGACCCCGGCCCTGGATCTGCGGGCCGGGATCCGCGGTCAGTTGCTGGCCGCGGGAGTGAGCCAGGTGGCCGTCGATCCACGCTGCACGCTGGAGGAGCCGACGCTGTTCAGCCACCGCCGGGACGGAGTCACCGGCCGGCAGGCGGGACTGGTGTGGCTCTCATGAGCCCGGCTCCGTCCGGGAGCACCGAGCTGGAGCGCACGGAACTGGAGCGCACCGGACGGGGTCGGGCGGGGCGGTTGACATGACCGATCGGCGGGCCGAGCTGACGGCCAACCTCGCCGCCGTCCGGGCGCGGATCGCCGCCGCCGCCGAGGCCGCTGGACGGGTACCAGCCGACGTGACACTTGTCGCGGTGAGCAAGACGTTCCCGGCTGCCGACGTCGTGCACCTGCTCGATCTGGGCGTCACCGACTTCGGCGAGAACCGCGACAAGGAAGCGGGCGCCAAGGCAGCCGAGGTCGGCGAACTCGCCGCGGGACAGCCACCTCGCTGGCACTTCGTCGGCCAGATCCAGCGCAAGAAGGCCAAATCGGTCGCGTGGTACGCCGACGTCGTGCACTCCGTGGACCGCCCTGAGCTCGCCGACGCGCTCGGACGAGCCGCGGTCCGAGCGGGGCGGCGGATCGACGCACTGGTCCAGGTCGACCTCGACAATCCTGGCACCGGCAGCGGAGGCAGTGACCAGGGACGCGGTGGCGCGCGCCCGAACGGCGTCGTCGAGCTGGCCGAGTACCTGGCCGATCTACCCGGACTGAGGCTGGCCGGCGTCATGGCTATCGCGCCGCTCGAGGGCGATCCGGAGCCCACGTTCGCCCGGCTGGCCGTGCTCGCCGAGGGAGTTCGTGGCATCGCCGCCGGCGCGGTGGCGATCTCCGCCGGCATGAGCGGGGATCTCGAGGCCGCAATCCGGCATGGGGCCACGCACGTGCGTGTCGGTACCGCCCTGTTCGGCGGTCGCCCAATAAAGTCCGATCACGTCCGCTGACTAGCCGATAAGGGGCCGCTCCATGGCCGGTGCAATGCGCAAGATGGGGATCTACCTGGGTCTCGTCGAGGAAGACGACCGTCACCAGGACGAGCAGGCGTACGCCGCGGATTCCTACGACGACCGGCCGTCGGCTGCCGGGTCGCACGCAGCGGATCTGCCGCCCACTGCCAGACGCCCCCGGGCGGAGCGGGCGGCGCGGGTCTGGTCCGGAACACCGGACCAGCAGGCTCTTGTCGTAAACCGGCCAGGGCACCCGGTTGCCGTGAGCGGCCAGATTGATCCAGGCACGTACAGGATCACGACTCTGCATCCGCGGACGTACAACGAGGCGAGGACGATCGGGGAGCACTTCCGCGAGGGGGTACCAGTGATCATGAATCTCACCGAGATGGACGACTCCGATGCCAAGCGACTGGTCGATTTCGCGGCCGGACTGTCCTTCGGCCTGCGAGGTAGCATCGAACGCGTGACGAACAAGGTGTTCCTGCTGTCGCCGCAGAACGTCTCGGTCACGGCCGAGGACAAGGCCAGGATCGCTGAGGGCGGCTTCTTCAATCAGAGCTGATGGAGCTGAATGGCCCTCTTCTTGATCCTCTACTACGCGCTGTACATCTACTTTCTCTTCCTGCTCGCCCGCCTCATCGTCGGCTGGGTGATGGTCTTCGCACGCAACTGGCGTCCCACGGGTCTCGTCGCCGCCGGCCTCGAGGTCGTCTACGCGGCGACTGACCCACCGCTCAAGGCCTTGCAGCGCGTCATCCCGCCGCTGAACCTGGGCACGGTCCGTCTGGACCTGGGGTTTATGGTGCTCCTGATCGTCGTGTACGTCCTGCGCGACGTCGCCGCGAATCTGGCTACGGCGAGCTGATCGAGTACGTTGCCGTGGAACGAGCTCACGAGTGACTGAGCAGGACGACGCGAGCCTCTAGACTGCTCTGTCTCGACATGGATCTGCCCGACTGATGCTCCCGAGGTGAATGGCATGCCGCTGACTCCCGCCGACGTCCACAACGTCGCGTTCAAGAAGCCACCGATCGGCAAGCGTGGCTACGACGAGGACGAGGTCGACGCCTTCTTGGACCTTGTGGAGGCAGAGTTCGCCCGACTGATCGAGGAGAACTCCGAACTGCGGTCGCGGGCGGATGACGCCGGTGATCGGCCCACGGTCTCGACCGAGGAGACGGGGCCGGTCGCCATGGACGGGCCGCCACCCCCGCCGGTCCTTCGCAAGCCCGAGCCGGAGCAGGCCCCTGGCGACACTGACCAACTGACCCAGGCCACCAGGATGTTGGCACTGGCGACCGAGACCGCCGACCGGCATGTCGGTGAGGCCAAGTCGCAGGCCGACCGCCTGCTGACCGAGGCGCGGACCTCCAGCGAGCAGATGGTCGCCGAGGCCAAGACCAAGTCCGAGCAGCAGCTGAACGAGGCACGGACGAAGTCAGAGGCGATGACCGCCGACGCGAAGACCCGCTCGGACACGATGGACCGGGAGTCCCGCACCCGCGCGCAGGCCCTGACCCAGGACGCCGAGCGCAAGCACGTGGAAATCATGGGCAGTCTGGAGGAGCGCAAGTCCTCGCTGGAGAAGCAGATCGAGGAGCTGCGCACGTTCGAGCGGGAGTACCGCACCCGGCTCAAGTCCTACCTCGAGTCCCAGTTGCGCGATCTGGACGGCCGCAACTCCGCCGAGCCGTCCGGGCAGCAGCGACCCGCCGGGGTCGGGCAGGCGCAGAACAGCGCCAACCAGCCGCAGGGCTGACAGCGAGGCGACCATGCGCCCGCCGCTGGCGGTGCCGGTGTTGCTCGTCCTGGCCTCGCTCGTCCTGTTGCTGGTAGGCGTCCGCGAGGTCGCGGACGGGTTGATCTGGGCGGGCGTGGGCGCCGCCGTGATCGCCGCCGCCCTGGCCTGCTTGCGGCTGCGCCCTCCCGCCGATCACGGCCGAGGCGGTCCCTGAGGTCAGTCGCCGGCCTGCGGGGTCGATCTCGTGAGCCAGAACGTGACCCCCGGCTCAACCGCGAACCCGGGTAGCTCCGCATCGGGCGGGTGGGCATTCGTGTACGACGTCGCGAGTACCTCGCCCGCCACCGTATCCGCGTGTTCGGCGAGTGCCGCCGCCGCTTCGCCGTCGGCCATCCACCACAGGGCGATCCGGTCGGTGATGGACAGGCCGCTGCCCTTGCGGGCCTCCTGAACCGCGCGCACGACCTCGCGGGCCAGCCCGGCACGTCGCAACATCGGGGTAACCGTGAGGTCGAGGGCGAGACTCTCGCCGTGCTCGCTGGCCACCGCCCAGCCGGCGCGTGGTGTCTCGGTCACGATCAACTCCTCGGCGGTCAGCTCCACCGGCTCTCCGTCGACGACAACCGTGGCGTTCCCGGTCCGCAGGGCCGCTGCCAGACTCGCCGGATCGGCCGAGGCGACCGCTGCGGCGACCGCCTGCACGCCCTTGCCGAAGCGCCGGCCGAGGCTGCGGAAGTTCGCCTTGACACTGACATCGACGAGGTCCTGACCCGTCTGCCCCAGCGCTTCGAGCTCCTGCACGTTCAACTCGTCGGTCACCTGGGCGCGCAGCTCCGTAGGCAGCCCGGCCCAGCCGGGTGCGGCCACGAGCGCGCGGCCGAGGGGCTGGCGGGTTCGTACCTTCGATTGCGTCCGCGCTGCCCGGCCGAGTTCGACGAGCCTGCGCACGAGCCCCATCTGGGCGCGCAACTGCGGGTCGTCCTGACCCGGTGCCGGCCAGTCGGCCAGATGCACCGAGTCCGGCGCTCCCGGGACGACGCCTGCCACCAGCGCCGACCAGACCCGCTCGGTGACGAACGGCACCAGCGGTGCGAGCAACCGGGTCAGCACGTCCAGCGCATCGTGCAGGGTCGCCAACGCGGCGGGGTCGCCGTCCCAGAACCGGCGCCGCGATCGGCGCACGTACCAGTTCGAGAGGTCGTCGATGAAGACCGCGAGCGCCCGGCCCGCGCGGACGGTGTCGAAGGCCTCCATCGCGCCGTCGACCTCCACGACGAGCGCGGCCAGCTCGGAGCCGAGCCAACGGTCGAGCAGCGGCCGTTCGGAAACGGGTGGGGCCGCGGAACCGGCGGGGTCCCAACCCGCCGCCGCGGCGTACAGAGTGAAGAACGAGGCGGTGTTCCAGTACGTCAGGAGCACGCGCCGGACGATGTCGTCGAGCGCGGCGTGTCCGATCCGCCGGGCCGACCAGGGGGAACCGCTCGTGGCCATGAACCAGCGCACCGCGTCCGCGCCGTGGCGGTCCATCAGGGGCAGCGGTTCGAGGATGTTGCCCAAGTGCTTGCTCATCTTCCGGCCGTCGTCGGCCAGGATGTGCCCGAGGCACAGCACCGTCTCGTACGACGACCGCCCGAACACCGCGGTCGGGACGACCATCATCGTGTAGAACCAGCCGCGGGTCTGGTCGATGGCCTCGCAGATGAACTGGCCTGGGAACGCCGCCTCGAAGAGATCGTTGTTGCGGTGCGGAGCCCCCCACTGGGCGAAGGACATCGAGCCTGCGTCGTACCAGGCGTCGATAACCTGCGGGACCCTGGTCGCCGTCTGTCCGCAGGCGGGACAGGGCAGCGTGACCGCGTCCACGTACGGCCGGTGCGGGTCCACTGTGGACACATCGGAGCCGACCAGGGTGGACAGCTCCGCCAGCGACCCGACGCACGTGTCGTGCCCGTCCGGGCAACGCCAGATCGGCAACGGCGTACCCCAGTACCGGTCACGCGACAGCGCCCAGTCGACGTTGTTGTCGAGCCAGTCGCCGTACCGGCCGTGCTTGATGTTCGCGGGGTGCCAGTCGGTCCGCTCGTTCTCGGCGATCAACTGATCCTTGACCGCGGTGGTGCGGATGTACCAAGACGGCAGGGCGTAGTACATGAGCGGCGTGTGGCAGCGCCAGCAGTGCGGGTAGGAGTGCTCGTAGTCCTCGGCCAGGAACAGCAGGCCGCGGGCACGCAGGTCCTGTACGAGGGCGGGGTCCGCGGCTTTGAAGAACTCGCCGCCGATCAGCGGGATGTCCGCGGCGAAATGGCCGTCCTTCTCGATCGGGTTGACCACCGGCATGCCGTAGTCCCGCACGGCGGCCAGATCGTCGGCGCCGAAGGCGGGGGACTGGTGCACCAGGCCGGTGCCGTCGGAGGTCGTGACATACGTCGCGGTGATGACGTAGTGGGCGTCCGGGATGTCCACAAGTGTGAACGGTCGGGCGTACGCAGTTCGCTCCAACTCGGCTCCCGTAACGCTTCCTAGCACCTCTGCGTCGGGACCCAATACTCGTTCCAGCAGTGGCTCGGCCACGACGAACGTCCCGTCGGAAGTGCGCGCGACGACGTACGTCACCTCGGGGTGGACGGCGACGGCGGTGTTGGACACCAGCGTCCACGGCGTCGTGGTCCAGATCAGCAGGTCGGCCCGCCCGGCCCACTCCCCGCTCGTGATCGGGAAGCGGACGTAGACCGACGGGTTGACGACCGTCTCGTAGCCCTGTGCCACCTCGTGGTCGGACAGGCCGGTCCCGCAGCGCGGGCAGTACGGCGCGACCCGGTAGTCCTCGACCAGCAGGCCCCTGTCGAAGATCACCTTGAGCGACCACCAGACGCTCTCGATGTAGGCCGGGTCCATCGTCCAGTAGGCCTCGGACAGATCGACCCAAAAACCCATCCGGTCGGTCAGCATCGCCCACTCGTCGACGTGTCGGCGCACCGACTCCCGGCACCGGTCATTGAACGCGGCGACGCCGTAAGCCTCGATGTCCTTCTTGCCGGTGAATCCGAGTTCGGTCTCTACGGCGAGCTCGACCGGCAGCCCGTGGCAGTCCCAGCCGGCCCGCCGGGGGACGTGGTAGCCCTTCATCGTCCGGTAGCGGGGGAACACGTCCTTGAAGGTGCGCGCCTCGATGTGGTGGACGCCCGGCCGGCCGTTGGCGGTGGGCGGGCCTTCGTAGAAGATCCAGGGCGGCCGGCCGGCCGAGGCCTCCAGGCTGCGCTGGAAGACCTTGCCCTCGCGCCAGCGCGCGAGCATCTCGTGATCCAGCGCCGGCAGGTCTACCTGGGCGGGCAGCGGGGTGAACGGTCCCGGCATCAGGGGTGGCTCCCTCGTCGGTGTCGCAACTGCTTCGACGAAGGGACGACCGCCGCACAGGCCGCGGCGGGCCGTGGTACCAACCCTCCTTGGGCACCCGCGGTGGCGCGCCCCACTCTTTGTCCAGCGTTGCCGGTTCTACTGAGAACCCCTGTAGCGGTGTGGGGTCCCGTTCTTCCGGCGGCTCGGGGTGATGAGTACGCCGGCCAGGCCCCCGGGCTCACACCGTCCCCGGGTCGCTACGGGCTGCGTCCGGCGCCACGTGTCCCGTCAGCGCCGCTGCGATGGTAACAAGGTTTCCGACTTCACCGACGGACAAAAACCGGAGCTGGGACCGATGAGACTGGTTGAGCCCACAACGGCGGCGGCCGCGATCGTCGCCGGCTGGTCGCGCTCTGCCGAGGAGGCAGTGGTGTGGTGTTCCAGGGCCGAGCACCCCTTCCCGGCCGACGTGGTCCGCGGGTGGTGGACCGAGCCGGACGTCGAAGCGTGGCTGCTGGTGTCAGACGAGGGACCCGTGGGGTACGGGGAGATCTGGCTGGACGAGCCGGAGGACGAGGTGGAGCTGGCCCGCCTCATCGTCGCCCCGGAGGCACGCCACCGGGGAGTGGGCAAAACGATGGTGGCTGCGCTGCTGGAGCGAGTCGCGCAGACCGGCCCGGCCCCGGTGTTCCTGCGAGTCAGGCCCGACAACGAGGCCGCCATCCGGTGCTATTCCGCGGCCGGCCTCACTGAAGTCGACCAGGCCCGCACGGCGGAGTGGAACGCGGCGCAGCCGGAGCCGTACATCTGGGTGGAGCACCGTCCGCCCGCTGAAGTCACCTGACCGGGCCGACCGGCGCGATACGGGACAATGCCCGAATGGGCCGGCGGCAGTGAGCGACGACCTCGGTCTCGTTCTGCTCGTCGGCGCTCTCGTCGTGCTCGCCAGCGCACTGGCCGTCCGCGTGTCGACCCGGCTCGGCCTGCCCAGCCTTCTCGTCTATCTAGGCCTCGGCGTCCTGCTCGGGGAATCGGTTCTCGGGCTGGAGTTCGAGGACGCCGAGCTGACCCGGACGCTGGGCATCTGCGCGCTTGTCGTCATCCTGGCCGAGGGCGGCCTCACCACCCGCTGGGTCGCCGTCCGCGACGCCGTGCCCCGGACCATCGTCTTGTCCACCCTCGGCGTCGCGGTGAGCATCGCGATGACCGGGGCCGTCGCCGTACTGGCTCTGGACACGTCGTGGCGGACCGGCCTGCTGCTGGGGGCAGTCGTGAGTTCGACCGATGCCGCCGCGGTCTTCTCCACATTGCGCGGTCTCGGTCTACCGCGACGGGTGACCGCGACGCTGGAGCTCGAGTCCGGGCTGAACGACGCACCGGTCGTGATCGTGGTCGTGCTGCTCTCCAGCGATGCGGTGATCTCGCTGCCCTCGGCCGCACTGCTGCTGGTCTACGAACTGCTCGCCGGCGCCGCGATCGGGGTGGCTGTCGGCGTCGTCGCGTCCTGGGTGCTGCGACGCAGCGCCCTGCCGGCCTCGGGGCTGTACCCGCTCGCGACCGTCGCGTTCTGCGTCGTCGCGTACGCCGGGGCCGACGTCGCGCACGCGTCGGGTTTCCTGGCGGTGTACGTCGCCGGACTGCTGCTCGGCAACGCCAGGCTCCCGCACCGACACGCCACCCTCGGGTTCGCCGAAGGACTGGCGTGGCTGGCACAGATCGGGCTGTTCGTGCTGCTCGGCCTGCTGGTGAGCCCGGAGCGGCTGCTGGACGTGCTCCTACCTGCCGTACTGATCGGGCTGGGGCTGCTGCTCGTGGCTCGCCCGCTGTCGGTACTGCTGTCGATGACGGCGTTCCGGGTGCCGTGGCGCGAGCAGGCCTTTGTCTCGTGGGCGGGCCTGCGTGGGGCCGTCCCGATCGTCTTCGCCACCATCCCGGTGACCGAGCAGGTGCCGGGCGCAATGCAGATCTTCGACATCGTCTTCGTGCTCGTCGTCGTCTTCACCCTGCTCCAGGGCACGACGCTGCCCGCCGTGGCGCGGCTGCTCGGCGTTGCCGGGGTCACCGAGACCCGAGAGGTGGACGTGGAGTCCGCCCCGTTGGAGGAGCTCGGCGCGGATCTGCTGCAGGTCCGGGTACCCGCCGAGTCGCGCCTGCACGGCGTCTACGTGTCAGAGCTGCGGCTGCCCGAGGACGCCGCCGTGACGCTCATCGTCCGCGACGGCCACTCCTTCGTCCCGAGTCCGACGACGCGCATCCTGCGCGGTGACGAGTTGCTGG
>JACCXW010000074.1 GCA_013696785.1 Geodermatophilaceae bacterium
CTGGACGTAGAGGTTGACCACCGCCACCGCGGCCAGGACCACGATGATGTCGTTTTCGATCCAGGACAGCTGCCAGCCGCTGATGGTCCCGAGCATGTTCTGACCGATCCAGAGGTTGGCGCCGAGCCAGCGGGACGTGCAGGCCCAGGGTGCGCGAGTAACCCGCGTTGGCCTGGACCACGATGAGGACGGTCAGGACCACCATCACCAGGGCCGGCCAGGCCGGGCCGCGGCCAGGCCACCAGTGCAGGACCGCCAGGATCAACGCGAGGAAGCCGACCACCGGCAGAGTCCCGCCGATGGCGCTGTGCACGCTGATGGCATCAAGATTTCCTGACAGGTAGGACCCGGCCAGCACCGGCTGCGCCACGGCCAAGCCCGCCATGACCCCGAAACCGGCACGCAGGAACCAGCGGGTCGTGCGGTAGGTGCCGCGGCCGGCCGCCGGGGCGGCGCGGGCCGTCTGCTGCAGCATGCCTGGCGTCCTCGTCCGGGTACCCACGTCGTGCGTTGACCACCTGCCTATCTCGCCGGCACGCTACCCCGTGAGCCTGGATGCCGCCTGCCCGCCTAGATGTCGTACGACGAACCGCTGCTGACCAGCTCAGCTGCGGGAAAGGCAGCCGCCGCCTCGGCGAGCACGCGGGTGCGGTCGTTCCACATCGGGATGTGTGTCAGCAACAGCCGCCCGACGCCGGCGGCGGCAGCGTGCTCCGCCGCTTCGCGGCCGCTCAGGTGCAGATTCGGAGGGTTGGCGGGCTCGTCGCCGGCCGGGTCCACATGGGAGGCCTCGCACAACAGCAGATCGCTGCCCCGGGCCAGTTCCGCCAGCGCAGCGCAGGGACCGGTGTCCGCGGAGTAGGTCAGGCTGGTGCCACCCGCGCTCACGCGGACGGCGTAGGTCTCGATCGGGTGGCTGACGCGGGCCGCCTGCAGCTGGAACGGGCCGAGCTCCCACGTACCGGCGCCGAGGTCGCTGACGGTGAACACGTCATGGAGGGTCCGAGACCCTGCATCGGCGGCCAGCACGCGTTCGGTGGTGCCCGGCGGCCCGGTGAGCGAGATCGGTGGCGGCTGGCCGGCCGGGTGAAAGCGGTGCACGACCATCAGGGACGCCGTGTCCAGGCAGTGGTCGGCGTGCAGATGCGAGAGCACGACGGCGTCCAGGGCACGTACGTCGGTGTAGCGGGCGAGCTGTCCCAGCGAGCCGTTGCCCAGATCGAGGACCAGTCGAAAGCCGTCATGCTCGACCAGGTAGCAGGAGGCCGGGCTGTCCGGGCCGGGGCCACTGCCGGAACAGCCCACGACAGTCAGCTTCACGAGGACGCACCAAGGGTTCGTACGGCGGTGATCTCCGGACCCAGGAAACGCCGGCCCAGCCTGGCGAACGGCTCCGGGTCACCGGTGGCGCGGAAGATGTGTACGGGCGGTCCCGCTTCGTCCGGTCGGAGCAGGTCGGCGTTGGTCAGCACGCGGTACACGTCCTTTGCGGTCTCCTCGGCACTGGACACGAGAGTCACCTCATCCCCCATGACCAGGCCGAGCACGCCGGTGAGCAGCGGGTAGTGGGTGCATCCGAGGACGAGAGTATCCACCTGCGCTTCGAGCAGTGGAGACAGGTACGCCTCGGCCAGACCGAGGATCTGCCGCCCGCTGGTCACGCCGCGCTCGACGAAATCGACGAACCGGGGACAGGCGACGGAGCTCAGCTGCACGTGTGGCGCGGCGGCGAAGGCGTCGTCGTACGCCCGGCTCGTCACCGTCGCCGCGGTGCCGATCACGCCGACCCGGCCGCTTCGAGTGGCGGCGACAGCACGGCGTACGGCCGGAAGCACCACCTCGACCACCGGCACGGCGTACCGCTCCCGGGCGTCACGCAGACACGCCGCGCTGGCGGTGTTGCACGCGATGACGAGGAGCTTGACGCCGGACTCGACCAGGTCGTCCATGACCGTGAGGGCGTGTCGTCGCACGTCCGCGATCGATTGCGGCCCGTACGGACTGTGCGCGGTGTCACCGACGTACAGCACGGACTCGCGCGGCAACTGATCGAGCACCGCGCGGGCGACCGTCAGCCCGCCGACGCCGGAGTCGAAGACGCCGATCGGGGCGGCGGCGCTCAGGCCCACAGCTGGCCTTCGAGCGCGGCTTCGGCCTCCTCCAGCGTCCCTGCGTAGGCACCGGTGGACAGGTACTTCCAGCCGCCGTCGCAGACGACGAGGGCGATGTCAGCGGACTCGCCGGCGGCCGTCGCCTTGTCCGCCATCGCGAGGGCCGCGTGCAGAATCGCCCCGGTGGAGATGCCGGCGAAGATGCCCTCGTTCTCCACCAGCTCCCGGGTACGCCGAAGTGCCTCTCGCGGCCCCACGGAGAAGCGGGTGGTGAGCACGGTGTCGTCGTACAGCTCCGGCACGAAACCCTCGTCGAGGTTGCGCAACCCGTAGACGAGCTCGCCGTAGCGAGGCTCGGCCGCGACGATCTGAATGCTCGGGACCTTCTCCCGCAGGTAGCGCCCGGCGCCCATCAACGTGCCGGTCGTCCCCAGGCCGGCGACGAAGTGCGTGATCGTCGGCAGGTCAGCCAGGATCTCCGGGCCGGTGCCCTCGTAGTGCGCGCGGGCGTTGGCCTCGTTGCCGTACTGGTAGAGCATCACCAGCTCAGGGTTCTGCTGGACCAGCGCCTTGGCCATCGCGACGGCCTGATTCGATCCACCGGCGGCCGGGGAGTACACGATGCGGGCGCCGTACATCTCCAGGAGCTGGCGGCGCTCCACGGAGGTGTTCTCCGGCATGACGCAGATGAGCTGGTAGCCGCGCTGACTGGCCACCATCGCCAGCGAGATGCCGGTGTTCCCGCTGGTCGGCTCCAGCAGTGTCGCTCCCGGCTGGAGCCGGCCGTCCTTCTCCGCCGCCTCGATCATGTACAGGGCGGCGCGGTCCTTGATGGACCCCGTCGGGTTGCGGTCCTCGAGCTTGGCCCACAGCCGAACCTCGGGTGAGGGGGACAGCCGCGGCAGCCCTACGAGCGGCGTACCGCCGAGGGAGTCGACGAGAGAGTCGAAGCGAGCCACGTGCGGCGGATCAGCCGCCGGCGACGGCGGGCAATATCGGGGCCCCGCCGGCGACAGCCGGCAAGATGGTGACACTGTCGCCGTCCTTGAGCGCGGTGTCGAGCGCGCCGGTGAACCGGACGTCCTCGTCGTTGACGTAAACGTTGACGAAGCGGTGCAGCACACCCTCGTCGGTCACCAGCCGCCCCTTGAGGCCGGAGTGCTGGCTGTTCAGGTCGTCGATGAGCGTGCCAAGGGTGTCCCCGGAACCCTCCACCGTCTTGGCGCCGCCGGTGTGCGTACGCAGGATCGTGGGGATGCGGACCTCGATGGACATGGTCTTCAGACTCCTCTTCGCAGGGTGTAGTAACACGAACGCCGACGACCGGCTGTGGGATTCCTGCTCAGGCCGGTACGACGGCGTTGTCGACCCGCACCTGCTCCTCGGACACGGTCCCATCGACGATCCGGAAGGATCGGAACTCGACCTCCGCCTCGTGCCGGGTCGATACCAGGACGTAGTGCGCGCCGGGCTCGCCGGCGTAGCTGATGTCCGTACGGGACGGGTAGGCCTCCGTCGCGGTGTGCGAGTGGTAGATGACGACCGGTTCCTCGTCGCGGTCGTCCATCTCCCGGTAGAGCCGGAGCAGGTCGCCGGAGTCGAACTCGTAGAACGTCGGGGACCGGGCGGCGTTGAGCATCGGGATGAACCGCTGCGCCCGGTCGGTACCGACCGGGCCGGCAACGACTCCGCACGCCTCGTCCGGATGGTCCCGCCGGGCATGCGCCACGATCCTGTCGTACGTCGAACGATCGATGGTTAACACGTTCGCAGCGTACCCAGCGGCTCAGTAGGCTGCGGGCCGATGTCTGTCAGCCCGTCATGACCTGGATCGTGCTGGTCGTGACCGCCGTGTTCGCACTGCCGGCGCTGGTGCTGGGTTCGCTGAATGTTTACCTGCCGCGCCGCTGGGACCAGCGACGCCGACGGCTGCCGATGCGCGACGTCTTCGACCGGATGGTCGTGATGGGGGTGCGCCTGCTGATCCTGCTGGTGCTGTTGCTGCTCTACCTTGTCGCCACCGTCGGGAGCGTCGCCGCGATCCATGGCGATGTCACCCTGCCCGACGGTGTTGTCATCGCCGGAGTCGGGGCGATTTTGCTTTCGGTCCTGACGCTGACCACGTTCGGCCGGCCGCGACGCTAGCCGCGGGCTACCCGTCGGACGTCATGTCAGGACGGCCGCGATCAGGTAGTCCTGCAGCTGGGTCAGCCAGAAGTAGACGGCCAGCTGCTCGTCCCGCGGGTCGCCCACCCAGCGCGGCGGCTCGCTGTCCTCGGTGATCCCCAACTCCACACCCAACATCAGCCGAACGTCGTTCAGGGCCCGCAACCACGTGTCGATATCGTCGATGAGAGCCGTTCCCGTCTCGGTGGGCAGGGCGGCCAGCACCGCAGCGGCGTCGGCCCGTTTGTCCAGGCGCAGGGACGTCTCCGTCAGGTCGCGCTGCGCCGCCGCCACATCGGGATCATCCCGGTGCCCGTCCGGGAGCAGGCGGGACAACACCGGATCTGTCGGCGTACGGCGGGTGGCGTCGGAGTCCGGGTCCGATTCCGGATCGGTCAACAGGTCGGCGACTCGCCCGAGCAGATCGCGTAGAACCGCGATCTCGTCATCGACCACGTCCAGCTGTAGCCGTCCGTCGCGTTCGGTCAGCGTCGCCATGTAGCCGTCGCCATCTAGCCGTCGCGCTGCAGTGTCGCCCACAGGCCGGCTCCGTGCAGCCGGGCCACGTCGTGCTCCATCCGCTCCCTGACTCCGTGCGAGACGACGGCCTTGCCCTTGTGATGGACGTCCATCATGAGGCTGGTCGCGGTGGCTCGGTCGTACCCGAAGAGCTTCTGGAAGACGTACGTGACGTAGGACATGAGGTTGACCGGATCGTTCCAGACGATGGTGATCCACGGCAGCAGCGCTTCGTGGTCCTCGTCCACTACCGGATCGGCCGTCCGCTCCGGAGCCACCGTGCCTGCCGCCCTGCCGCTTCCCACACCGACATTGTGGCACTCCGGCCTATTCTGCTCGCTGTGCTCGCGACCGGACTGCTGACCGACCACTACGAGCTCACGATGCTCGCAGCGGCGCTGCGGGACGGGACTGCCGAGCGTGAGTGCGTCTTCGAGGTCTTCGCCCGGCATCTGCCCCCCGGCCGCCGGTACGGCGTGGTGGCGGGAACCGGGCGGGTGCTCGACGCGGTGTGCCGGTTCCGCTTCGACGACGCGGCGCTGATCTTCCTGCGGGAGCGGCAGGTCGTGGCCGAGCCGACCCTCGACTGGCTCGCGGCGTACCGGTTCGGCGGCGACATCGACGGGTACGCCGAGGGCGACCTGTACTTCCCGGGCTCTCCGGTGCTCACGGTCCGGGCCAGTTTCGGTCAGGCCGTCCTGCTGGAAACGCTCGCCTTGTCGATCCTCAACCACGACAGCGCGGTGGCCTCAGCCGCCGCCCGGATGGTCGCCGCCGCCGGAGAGCGGCCGTGCCTGGAGATGGGATCACGGCGCACCCACGAGGAGTCGGCGGTTGCCGCCGCCCGGGCGGCGTATGTCGCCGGTTTCACCGCGACGTCCAATCTGGAGGCCGGCCGCCGCTTCGGCGTACCCACGACCGGGACCAGCGCACACGCCTACACGCTCGTGCACGACAGCGAGGCGGACGCGTTCGCAGGGCAGGTGGCCGCGCTCGGCCGGGACACGACCCTGCTCGTGGACACCTACGACGTGGCCGAGGGAATCCGGGCCGCGGTCGCCGCGGCCGGTCCCGAGCTGGGTGCGATCCGGCTGGACTCCGGGGACCTCGCCGCCCAGGCCCGGCAGGCTCGGACGCTCCTGGACACCCTGGGGGCGACCCGGACCCGCATCGTCGTCACGAGCGACCTCGACGAGTTCGCGATCGCCGCACTGGCGGTCGCACCGATCGACGGGTACGGCGTCGGCACGTCGGTGGTGACCGGCTCCGGGGCGCCAACCGCCGGATTCGTCTACAAGCTGGTCGTACGCGACGGCGTACCGGTCGCGAAGACGTCCGTCGGCAAGCCGTCCACCGGAGGCCGCAAAGTCGCCGTTCGCCGGCACGACGCGCAGGGCACCATGACCGCCGAAGTCGTCAGGGCCGGCGGGGAGCCGGCCGGGCAACCCGGCGACAGACTGCTGTCAGTCCCGCTGCTGCGTGCCGGAGACCCGGTGCCCGGGCTGCCGGATCTGCCTGACGTCCGCGCCTTCCACCGGGACGTCCGCGACACGCTGCCTCCGCGGGGGTACAGCCTGTCCCGGGGTGAGGCGATCATCGACACCGTGTACGAGCAGGACTGAGGTTCCGCGTCAGATTGTCGGTGGATTCGCGTCACGCGTGACGCGTATCCACTCACGATGTGCTTCCAGGGCAGCGGAGTCGTCCAGGGCAGAGCTGTCGTCCTCGGTGGTTGTGTCCTCCGCGGAGTCGACGTCGGCACGGCTGATCCCCAGGAAGAACAGGATCGCGTCGAGGAACGGCTGGTTGAGGGCGATGTGCGCCTGCTCGCGTACGGCCGGCTTGGCGTTGAAGGCGATGCCCAGCCCGGCCTTCTTGAGCATGTCGAGGTCGTTCGCACCGTCGCCGACGGCCACGGTCTGGCTCATCGGGACGCCCGCCGCGGCGGCGAACCTGGCCAGCGCGCGTGCCTTGCCGGCCCGGTCGAGGATCTCACCGACGAGCCGTCCGGTCAGCCGGCCGTCCTCGATCTCCAGGGTGTTGGCGGCCGCGAAGTCCATGTCGAGCTCAGCGGCCAGGTGGTCGGTGAACTGGCTGAACCCGCCGCTGACGATCCCGCACTGGTAGCCCATCCGCTTGAGGGTGCGCACGAGCGTGCGGGCGCCGGCGGTGAGCGGGACCGTCGCCCGGGCGGCGTCGATCTCCTCCACCGCCAGTCCGCGCAACATCAGCACCCGCGTCCTGAGTGCCTCTGAGAAGTCGAGTTCGCCGCGCATCGCGGCGGCGGTGATCGCTGCGACCTGCTCACCGCAGCCGGCTCGCGCCGCCAGCACGTCGATGAATTCGCCCTGGACCAGGGTGGAGTCCACATCCATGACGATGAGCCGCTTGCTCCGGCGGTGCAGCCCGGCCTTCTCCACGGCGATGTCGACCCCGGTGTCGGCGGCGGCGTTGCTCAGGACGGTTCGCAGCCGCCCCGACTTCGCGCCCGAAACCATCAGTTCCAGGCTCGTCACCGGGTAGTCGGACAACCGCGAGATCGAGTCGATGTTGGCGCCGATCTCGGCGATGGCGGTAGCCACACTGCTGAGCGCGGCGGCGCGCAGCGGCCGCCCCAGCACGATGACGTGGTGGCGGCCCCTGCGATGCTCGGTCAGGTCACGTGCGTCGGCTCCGAAGGAGACGTCGACCTGCATCCCCGTATCCGCGCCGACCTTCGCTGCGACGTCCTGTAGCGCCCGGCCGTCGAGGTGGGATCGCAGCAGCACGCCGAGCACGAGCCGTTCGCGGATGACCACCTGCTCGACGTCCAGGATCTCGATCGCGGATTGGTCGTCCACCCCGGCTAGCGCGGTGAACAGTGCCGACGTCAGACCCGGCCGGTCGTGACCGGTGAGGGTGACCAGGGCGCTCGCGTGCGGGTCAGGTGAAGTCGGGATCGTTCGGGCCTTGTCGTTTCCCGGTGCCGTTGAGCGCCTCGCTGGCGTAGGGCTTACGCGGCTTGCCGGCATGCGCCTCCAACTGCAGGCGTTCCTTGTACTGCGGGTAGTGCAGGTCGAACGCCGGCCGCTCGGAGCGGATCCGCGGCAGCTGCACGAAGTTGTGCCGCGGGGGTGGGCAGGATGTCGCCCACTCCAGCGAGTTCGCATAGCCCCACGGGTCGTCCTGTACTGCCACTTCGCCGTAACGGTAGGAGGTGTAGATGTTCCACAGGAACGGCAGCATCGACGCGCCGAGCAAGAAGGCTCCGATCGAGGAGATCGTGTTCAGTGTGGTGAATCCGTCGGTGGGCAGGTAGTCGGCGTAGCGCCGCGGCATCCCCTCGTTGCCCAGCCAGTGTTGGACCAGGAACGTGGTGTGGAAGCCGATGAACGTCAGCCAGAAGTGCAGTTTCCCCAGCTTTTCGTTGAGGAAGCGGCCGGTCATCTTCGGGAACCAGAAGTAGATCCCACCGTAGGCCGCGAACACGATCGTCCCGAACAGCACGTAGTGAAAGTGCGCGACGACGAAGTAGCTGTCGGCCACGTGCCAGTCGATCGGGGGGCTGGCCAGCAGAACGCCGGTCAGGCCGCCGAACAGGAACGTCACCAGGAAGCCGACGGCGAACAGCATCGGGCTCTCGAACGTGATCGAGCCCTTCCACATCGTTCCGATCCAGTTGAAGAACTTGATGCCCGTCGGCACGGCGATGAGGAAGGACAGGAAGGAGAAGAACGGCAGCAGTACCGCGCCGGTGGCGAACATGTGGTGCGCCCACACGGTGAACGACAGAGCGGCGATGGACAGGGTCGCGAAGACCATGCCCTTGTAGCCGAACAGCGGCTTGCGGCTGAACACCGGGATGATCTCGGTGACGATGCCGAAGAACGGCAACGCCACGATGTAGACCTCGGGATGGCCGAAGAACCAGAACAGGTGCTGCCACAGGATCGCGCCGCCGTTCTCCTCGACGAACACCTGGGTCCCGAGATGCCGGTCGGCCAAGAGCACCATCAGCGCCGACGTCAGGATCGGGAAGGCGACGAGGACCAGCAGCGCGGTGACGAAGATGTTCCACGTGAAGATGGGCATCCGGAACATCGTCATCCCGGGCGCGCGCAGGCAGACCACTGTCGCGATCATGTTGACCGCGCCGAGAATCGTGCCCAGCCCGGCGAGTACCAGCCCGGTGATCCACAGGTCCGCGCCGACGCCGGGGCTGTAGATCTCGCTGGACAACGGCGTGTAGGCGAACCAACCGAACGCTGCCGCGCCGCCGGGGGTGAAGAACCCGGACACGACGATGATTCCGCCGAACAGGAACAGCCAGAACGAGAACGCGTTCAACCGCGGGAACGCCACATCCGGGGAGCCGATCTGCAACGGCAGCACCAGATTGGCGAAGGCGAACACAAGTGGGGTGGCGAAGAGCAACAGCATGATCGTGCCGTGCATCGTGAAAAGCTGGTTGTACTGCTCGTAGGACAGGAACTGCAAACCCGGCCGCGCCAGTTCCGCGCGCATGAACATGGCCATCAGCCCGCCGAGGATGAAGAAGCCGAACGAGGCCACCATGTACATCGCGCCGATGGTCTTGTGGTCCGTCGTACGCAGGACCCGCAAGAAAGCGGAACCCTTGACCGGCACGCTGGCCGGTTGCGGCCGCGAGAGGATCGGGGCGGGCGCGATGGTCACAGGCTTGCCTCCGGGCGCACGGTGAATCAAACGACCTGCTCAGGATACTGGCTGCAGCGACGGACGGCGCCCGGGGTCCGGCGCCTTTCTGGCCCGGCGAGTTGTCCCGGTAGGAGTCGCTACGTCCGATGTCTGCGTGGGATGCTTGATCATGGTCGGGGGACCCGCCCCCGGCACCTCCGCGGCTACCCGCCACGGACACATGCTCAGGAGGACAGCATGGACATCTCCGGCGTCATCAGCGCACTGATTATCGGCATCATTCTCGGATTATTGGGACGACTGCTCAGACCCGGCAAGCAGGACATCCCGATCTGGCTCACGATCGTGGTCGGGATCGTCGCTGCGTTCCTCGGCACCCTGGTGGCCAGGCTGGTGGGCGTGGAGAACACGGACGGCATCGACTGGATCGAAGTCGTGTTCCAGGTGGTCCTCGCCGTCATCGGTGTCGGCCTCGCCGCCAGCCTGTACGGCGGTCGCAAGGGCGTGACCAGATAGCGCCAGGTTCCGGCTGATCGCAGGCCCGCCGCCCCTCGGGGTAGCGGGCCCGCGGCGTTCCAGGGGTCTCTACCAGCCGGCCTTACGGGCCCGGGCCTCGTAGAGCAGCACCGATGCCGAGACGGCGACGTTGAGCGAGTCGCCTCGGCCGAGCATGGGGACGCACACCCGGGCAAAGCCGTGCCGGTACCACTGCGGCGCGATGCCGAACCGCTCACTGCCGACCACGATCGCGGTGCGTCCGGTGTAGTCCGCGGTCCGGTAAGAGACCGCGTCGTCGGTGTCAGCCAGGTGGACGGTGAATTCGTGTGCGCGCAGCCAGTCGATGGCGGCGTCCGGCTCGTCGAACTCGACGGCCGGCACCGTCAACGTCGCCCCGTGGCTGCCGCGGAACACCTTCGGATGGGTCAGTCGGGTCCGCCGATTCGTAAGCACGAGGCAGTCGGCCCCGCACGCGTCCAGCGTCCGGATCAGCGTGCCCAGATTGCCGGGGATCTCCAGCCCGTCCGCCACGAGGATCAGGCCTGCATCGGACAGGGGCACCGTCTCCGGCGTCCAGAACGGCAGTTGCGTCACCGAGATCAAGCCGTCCGGCCGATCCCGTTCCGACATCCGCGCGAACGTCTTCTCCGACACCTGGTAGGCCTGGGTGGCCCGGGCCACGAGTTGGGTGGCCCGGGTCCGGGCTTCGTCGGAGTAGCCGGCCTCGGGGCAGTACAGGAAGCAGTGGATCGGCGCGTTCGCGGCCAGGACGGCTTTGTGCGCCCACAGTCCTTCGGCGACGAAGAGCTGCTGCCCGTTGGGGATGGCATTGCGCTGGAGGTCCAGCACCTGTTTGACCCGCGGATGATGTACGCCGATCGGCTGCAGATCCATGGCGCTGCCCAGGCTAGCCGCCGGTTCCCGTTGCGATGAAGGAGACGCCCAGCGGTCGGTTCAGTTCCGGGTTCCCACTGTGAGCAGGTATTCCAGCTCGAATCGGGCCTGCTCCTCGGTGCCGAGATTCGAGTCGCGGCAGAACTGCGCCAGCGCCTCGTCGAACTCGCCGTCACGCTGATTGCCCCGGGCAAACGCCCGGGTCGTGATGGTCGGGCCATAGCGCGCCTTGAAGTGCTCCCCGAAGTCCAGCGGGTGCTGGAAGGCGGTGACCTCGAGCACCCGGCGTTCGAGCGTCGAGAACGAGACGCGGTCACCGAACAGGGCGCGGACGTGGTCCTCGGAACCCCAGAGCGGCGGCGGCGCAGCCCCAGGAGGTGGCGGCGGCGCGAACGGACCCATTGTGCGGAACAACGACCCGATCATTCCCCCCGGCGTCCAGCTGAGCAGCCCGATCGTCCCGCCGGGACGGCAGACGCGGACGAGTTCGTCGGCGACCTCCTGGTGGTGCGGGGCAAACATCGCGCCGATGCAGGACATGACGACGTCGAAGCCGTCAGCGGGGAACGGCAGGTGCTCCGCGTCGGCCTCCTTCCAGTCGAGGTCGACACCGGCCGACTTCGCTCGGTCGCGACCGGCTTCGAGCAGCTCGGGGGTCAAGTCGCTGGCCACCACCGAGGCGCCGCGTTCGGCGGCGGGAATGGAGGCGTTTCCGGTGCCCGCGGCCACGTCGAGGACCCGCATTCCGGTCTTGACCCCGCAGGCATCGACGAGGGCGGGGCCGAGCGGGAGCAGGAAGGTCTCGACCATCGACGGGTAGTCGCCGGCAGCCCACATGCCGCGGTGCCGTGCCTTGAGTTGCTCGTCCGCGGTCGGCGTACCGGCTGCTCCGGCTGCGCCGGACGTGGTCTGTGCGTTGGTGCTCATGCGGGTCTCCTTCAGTTGGGCGCTCGGTTGCGCGCATCGAAGCTAGAAGCCGCTGCGTTCGCGCAGCGTTCGTCACCGCACCCCGCTACCGGGAAGTCGGGAGAACGGCGGCCGCGGGACCGGAACGCAGCGGTCGGTGGTTCTTGAATGCCCGTCCCGTGCCCGGCCGATGAGTTGCGGTCGCGGTGACGATCCCTACCTCGAGACGGCGCCGGACTCGCTAGTAGTACCCCTTCTCACCGTCCAGAAGTTCCCGGATCGCGTCGAGGTGACCGACATGCCGGGCGGTCTCCTCGACCATGTGGATGAGCATCCACCGCAGCGTCGCGGCATCAGCATTGAAGTCCGGGTGCTTTCCGACGGCGTCGAGCGAGTGAGCCGCCACGATGTCGTTGGACACCGCACATTGCTGCGCGTACTCCTCCAGGAGCCGGGCGAGTGGGATCCCTTCGACAAGCATGTCGGCGTCCTCAGGCCCATCGTCGAACGGGAGCCCGACGGCCGGACCGCCCAGGAAGACGACCTCGAACCAGGTGTACTCGACCCAGCGCAAGTGCGAAATGACACCCGCCATCGTCATGAGCGGCGAGGTCGGGAGGACGGATCGATGCGCGTCGGCGTCAGCCAATCCTTCGCACTTCCAGTGGACGATCGCACGCTGCAGGTCCAGCCACCCGACCAGCTGGGTGCGTTCATCGGCCACGAAAGGAGGGCGCTTGCGGGTGGGCATCATGAGCGCCGACGCTAGCCAAGCCGCCGTCGCGCCGCACCGCGTTTTCCCGGGCCGTCCCCCCCGGGCCTGATCGAATCGGGATCCGGGCGCAGCCGCGAGCGGCTGTCCGTGGACCTTCGTGTGCCAGCTGTCGGGATGGCAGACTGCTCCACCATGAGAAGGGGGACGCATGTTCGGCGGGGCATCATCGGCGGTTTTTTCACCGTCGCGCTGCTCACCGGGTGCACCAGCCTTGAACCGGGCAACGGTCGGCCCGGTGAGGCAGGGTCGTCCCAAACGGAGGCCAGCAGTACCCAGAGCACCGAGACGACCCAGCCGAGCACGGAGACCACCGAAAGCACGGAGAGCACCGAGTCCACCGAGACGACCGACACCACCCAGCCGACCGGATCCGAGGACCCGGCATTGGCCTTTGCGATCGGTTTCCAGTTCGCCGCGCACGTGAACACCGACAACCTGCAGCTGGCCTACGACCTGCTGTGCCCCGAAGTGCGCGAAGACGTGACGCTCGAGGAATTCTCGGACGGCGCGCCGGAGCCAGGGACGCTGGAATTCGATCCGGGAGAGCAGATCGAGCCGGGTGTGTTCAGCGGAACGTTGCGGTACGGCACCGAGACCGATGAGATCACCCTCGTCAGTGACGGTGCCGGCAGCTACTGCGTCGGCGGGTAGTAGAGGGCGGCGGCGACGGACAACCCGCTTACCCTCCTGACCCGAATAAAGTTCGGTAGCGAACGGCTGTCTACGCCCGTCGGATAGCCTCCGGCATGGGAGTGACGCGGTGCCTGCCAGGAGGCGAGGTCGCTATGAAAGTCCTTCGGATCCTTGTCGTGTCCGCTGTGTGCGGCGGGTTCATGGCCATGCCCCCGGAGTTGGCGCGGCTGACGCTCTGCGGTCGCCCAACGGGGCGCAGGGCAGATCGCGGTGCAGCCGCTCAGAGCCACAGCGGTAGGCGCCACTTCCGAAGTCGCCACCGACATCGACTGTTCTGGCCCGACGATCTCGGATCCGGATCTAGCGTTCGTCGAGCCTGGCTACAGCCACGGCACATTCCGCGTGGCCGCCGGTCACCACGTCTTGTGGATCCGGACATCTGAG
>JACCXW010000080.1 GCA_013696785.1 Geodermatophilaceae bacterium
GTCGTGACGGCAGCCGTGACGCTGCTGCTCGGCGTCGCGCCCGGCTTACTGCTCGAGCTCGTCCGCGCTGCGGCCCGAGTCCCGTGATGCTCGTCGTACGCCCGTACCAACCAGCCGATCTCGGCCAGGTGCTCGACCTCTGGGAGCGAACGGGGTCGTTTCCGACGGGAGCCGACGGCCTCACCGTCGACCAAGCGGTCGATCTGATCGGGTGCGAGCAGAGCATGCCGATGCTCGCCGAGACCGACGGGCGGGTCGTCGGGATGGCCCTCGGCCTCGTCGCCGGCGTCGTCGGCTGGGTCTACCGGCTGGTGATGCTTCCGGCCGAGGCCTCGGTGCCGGAGACCTCCCAGCGGCTGCTCGACGACCTCGAGTCGCAGTTCACCGAACGCGGCGTCCGCAAGATCGTGACGGTGGTTTCCGGGGCCGGACCCATCCGTGAGCTCCTCGACCGTCGTGGATACCGGACATCCCGGGGCGGGGTGTACCTCGAGCGCGACCTCGCCTTCGCCGTCGTGGCCAGATCGACACTCGCCGAGCTGGGCGGACGGATGATCGACCCCAGGCTGTGGGAAGAGCTCAGGGGCATGGACCAGGCCAAAGAGATCATCGAACGCCGCGTCATCCTTCCGCTGGCCCAGCCGGAGCTCGCCACCCGTCACGCCGTCGCCGCGCCGCGCGCGGTGGTCCTGTTCGGCCCGCCCGGAACCGGGAAGACGACCTTCGCCAAAGGCATCGCCTCCCGTCTCGGCTGGCCATCGATCGAGATCCAGCCCGCCGAGCTGGCCGGTGAGGGGCCCGAACGACAGGCGAAGTGCCTGGCGGAGACCTTCGACCGCATCCTCGAGCTGCGCTCCGCTGTCGTCTTCGTCGACGAGGTGGAGGATCTCGCCTCGATCCGAGGTGAGGACCGCAAGGTCACCCCGAGCGTCGCCAACGAGTTCCTTAAGCAGATCCCCCGCTTCCGGGAGGTACCGCATCACCTGCTCGTCTGCGCCACCAACTGGATCAGACGGCTCGACCCGGCGTTCTTGCGGCCGGGCCGCTTCGACTATGTGCTCCCGGTGGGGCCGCCGGATGCCGAAGCGCGCCGTGCGATCTGGCAGCGTTACATCGACGAGATAACCGATCAGGCAGCAGACGTCGGTGCGCTCGTCGAGGTCTCCGAGTTCTTCACCCCGGCCGACATCGAGTTCGCCGCCCACATGGCTGCCCAGCGGGCCTTCGAGCGGGAGCTCTTGGAAGGCGGGACGACCCGCGCGACCACCGCGGATTTCCTCTGGGCGATACAGCGGACCAGGCCGACCCTCACCAAGGAGATCGTGGAGAGCCTTCACGAAGACACCCTTCGCTTCGCGAGGTACTGACCTGATCTGATCCGAGAGTCATGTGGAGCTTTTGCGGTACCCGAGCAGCCATTGGTCCCGGTGCTCGTGCGCGACGGTGAGCGCCTCGACGGCTTCGGGATGGCCGGGATTGTCGAGCGACCACTCGGCGAGGGAGCCGGTCCACGACCATTCGTAGTCGTCCCACTCGGCGGCGTCGCTGACGTGGGCGTACACCGGCGTCCAACCGGCCCGTTCAGCGACATCAACCAGGCCGGCAAGGTCGGTGTAATCTCCCGGCGTCGCGTGGAGCGCGGTGAGAGCCTCCGGAGTCGGCGGAACCTGCCAGAAACACTCACCGATCATCAGGGATGCCGTCGGGATTCACGTGCCGACCGGGCCAGTTGCAAAGCTTCGGCGAATCCGCCGAATGCGAGTGTAGACCCGACGCGCAGCACGAGGTCGTAGTCGCCGTCAGGAAGGTACGTCCGGGCGTCACGCTCGTGCAGGGTCACCCGGTCGGTGAGGCCACGTTCGGCAGCGGCGGCCCCGGCGCGTCCGAGGGCGTACGGGCTGACGTCGATGCCATCGGCGTGGCCGTCGGGGTAGTGGGCGAGGGCCTGCAGCGCCCACGCTCCTTCCCCACAGCCGAGGTCGAGAATACGTGCCGACGGTTGCTGGTCCGCGCGGCGCAGGAGCCGATTGACGTTGACACCGAAGATCGGGGCCGCGATCGGGTGGTGCGAATGCGCGATGCCGTTGAGCCGTTGACGATCCATCGTCAAAGTGAACACGAGGGCGATCGACAGCCGATCGCCGCCTCGCCCGTGTCGCGGATTGACGACGCGCCACCTGACGGGTTCGCGGTGGGCTTCGGACCAGCTGCACAAGAGCTTCGGGTCTACGCAGAGTCGCGTCCAAGTCGTCACGCCGCTCGGTCGGCGGCAGATCAGTGCGGCCGCTGGAAGTGCGCCGGTCGCGGCCGTCATGTCGAACTGCACCCAATGGCCGAGCGCTGGGTCGGTGGGCAGATCGTGGACGTGAGGCGACGACGCATCACGCCATCGACCTCGGCGTCGACGGACCCGATGGTCCTGGTCAGTCAGGTCGGGAATCGAAAGCGTCACCGCTCGGTCGTCCATCTGCTGGTTGGCCGCCGCCTCTGCGCTGTCGGCTTCTAGACCGGTTTCCCGTTCGGACACGAGGTCGTCATCCAGTTCACCGGAGCCGGCGCTTCGGATTCTGGCCCGGCATCGTCCTGGTCGTCAGGCTTGGACGCTTGGCCGAGTGCAAATCGGAGGAGTGGGTGACCGAGGCGGCCTGCGCACAAGTCGAGGTAGTGCTGCCATCCATCTCTCTGCTCGTCGACTCGCGTTGTTGAGGTGTTTCTCGGCTGACGAGCGGTTGCGACGGCCGGCGGCGGGGAACCGCCTGCGGCGAGGTTCGCCATATCGGCGAAGAAGCGCTCCGCGAGCCTGGTGTCCTGGAAGAGGTCGGCGGGCTGGATGCGCGGCGTTTGCGACGCTGCGGGGGATGAGAATCGTTGGCTGGCGCGCCGGAAATCGAGGACGTACACCGTGTTGCTGTGGCGCAGGATGCCGTCAGCGCCCATTTGGGTGACCCGAATGCGGCTGCCGCCTTCCGCGGCCACCTGGACCACCTTCTCGTGTACACCGACGCCCACGTCACCGACTCGTTCCCAGCTTTCCGGGGGTGCTGTGGCTGGTGACAGTTCCACCTGGCCGTTGGTACCCGAGAGGGGGCGTACGAGCTGAATGTGGAGCCGAGGACCGTCGACTCGTGTGGCGCCCAGCAGCAACAGGGCAGACCGGCTGTCTCGGCGCTGCCCGACTGGCAGTGCACGAATCTGTCCGGGCGCCGTTTCCTCACCTTCCGGCAGTAGGGACGACGTGACCGGCGCGATCATCCCGAGCTCGCAATTCCCACCCTCATGCACAGAATGCAAGAGGGCCGACGATGACAGGTTCGGGCTACCGGTGAGCGCGTATCGGGCGCCGCCGACCGACCATTCGATGAGCTTGCCGTGCCGGTACCGCTTTTCAGTGTCCTCGGTGATCATGACCTTCGTGCCGCAGGCGACCAGTTCTGCGGGAAAGCCTGGAGAGCCGACTGGTCGAGAGCGGTCAGCCCCGGCTGGTAGGAGATCCGCAGGGTGGTGGGTTGCAACTGATCGACGAGTGCCCGGAGGGCTGCGGCTGCTGGGTCACGGAAGGGGGCGCAGACTGCGAGCTCGTCGACCGGGCCGGTCGGAAGCGAGCCTAGGACCGCCCCGGTGGTGCTCGACACGAATTGCACATCGGTATCGGTGATTGTCGCGTCGGTGGCGAGCGTCGCCAGCTGCTCGGCTACCCGTGCGCAGGCCTCCGGTACACCCCGTGACAGCTGCACAACCGAGGTTAGGTTGGTGAACCACTGGGCGATGTCGAGAAGGACTTGTGGGCAGTATCTCGGGTTGGCGCGGGCGACCGTCCAGAGCTCGGCGTTGCCCTGCCAGCCGGCGATGGTGGCGTTGCCGGAGCCGATTGCTACCGTCGCACGCGCCGGGCCGGCGATGACGACCAGCTTCGGGTGGAATGCGCCCTCGCAGTAGGCGTGGCCGGCCAGGTAGGTCCGGCCGGCGTTTCGGGTTGCCCTTGGATCGGCTGTTGTCATCCGGGCATCCCCGACCAATGTGATTCGTGCGCCGCACGCGCGGGCCACACCGAGCGCGAACGTCTCGAAGAACCGAGG
>JACCXW010000114.1 GCA_013696785.1 Geodermatophilaceae bacterium
CCGCCAGCCGTCGATCAACGGCAGCAGGTCGCTCAACCGTTGCACGACAGCATGCGGGTGTACGTCGACGGGCACCCGTTGCGCGCTCGGAATGTCGCTGTGCGGGACCAGAACCGCCCGCATGCCGACCGCTCGGGCACCGGAGATGTCGTCGTAGGGGCGGTCGCCTACGAATACGCAGTCGGCGGGTTCGTCGACGCCGACGGCCGCCATCGCGGCCAGAAACGCTTCGGGGTGCGGTTTGGTCCAAGGAACCTCACTCGTGTAGACGGCGCCGTCGATGAACTCGTGTACGCCGTCCCGCTCGAAGATCGCCTCGTGCCACGCCCGGTCCCAGATCGTGTTGGACAGGACGCCGATCTTGATGCCGCGTGCTCGGAGAGCGGCGAACAGTTCTGGTACGTCGGGATCGATGATGGTGTGCGGATCCCAGAACTCGCGGTAGGCCAGCGCCGCTGCCTCGTGCGGGTCGACACCGGCGGCGGCAAGGATGTCGGCGAACGTCGCGCTGCGGTGTTCGTCGCGGGCGGCCTCCCACGCGCGGACCTCGGCAGCGAGCAGCCGAGCCGCGGCGTTCTCGGCATCGGCCGGTCGATCCGGGTGCGCCACACCGGCGAAAGCGGTCCACTGATGGGCCGCCTCGATCGTGTGCCAGGGCGTCAGCGTGCCGCCCCAGTCGAAGATCACGGCCTTGACACTCATCGCCGGCCCGCCTTCCCGATCAAATCCGACCGGCCAGCAGCAGCACCCGCAGCGCGTGGAACGTGACCAACTCATTCGGTCCGGATCGTCCCCAGTCCACCGCCTCCGGTGCGATGTCTCCGTCGAGAGACCTCCACCACGCGCCGTTGGCAGCCCACCGACCGTCGGGCCGACGCTTGTGCTCCACGACGTCCAGCGCCTCGGTCACCCGGTCGTCACCGAGCTTGCCGACGTCGGCCAGCACCCGCAGACCGAACAGGATGTCGTAGTGCCAGTACGGCGGATATCGGAACCGGGCAAAGTGCGGCCACAGCGCCTCGCGGCGGCGCTCGGACCGGAACAGCCCCGCCCGCAACAGCATCTCCGCGACGCGTTCGATCGTGTCATCGGCGCGGGTGTCCCCGGTGGCGCGCGAGTACTCCGACAGGCCCCACAGCGGCGTGATCGACTCGTGGAACGACGAGTGCTGCGCGGCTGGTCGCCGGTCACAATTCCAGCCGCCGTCCGGCCACTGGATGTCGATCAGCCGCTGTACCAGCTCGCCGATCCGCTCGTCGGCGGCGAACCCGAGCCGACAGCATGCTCCGATCGCGTTACCTTCCTGCGAGGCGCAACGACGGGCTCGATCGGCCACGTAGCTGACCTGGAGACGAGTGGCCCAGCGCAGTTCGGCGTCGATGACCGGACGCAACTTCTCCGCTCCTGGTGGGTAGCGAAGGTCGGCAAGGCTCACGAGCCGCCAGTGGCCGCCCGTCCACTTCCGATAGGGAACAGATCCGAAACTGCCATCGGCCTCCTGGCCGGCGAGCAGCGTCCGGACGTGTGCGCCGTCGGGGATTCCCGCTCGGGCAGCCGCTACTTCGTGGTCGTCCTCGGGACGGCCCAATAGTTCGGTCAGCGTGCGATAGCGCACGGCGGGCTCAGCAGACTGGAGGAGCCAGCCGACGGCCTCGGTCGCCGCGGGAGCCGACACTGCGAGCACAGCCTCACGATATCTGGGCCACACTGCTCGACGTGACTGCCTGGTCTGACGTCGAATCCCGGGTCCTCGCGGCGGTCGACGAACAGTGGGCGCTCGAACGGCTGCGGGAACTCGTGGCCATCCCATCGATCACCGGCTCGGCCGCCGAGTCCGACGCGCAGCACAGAGTCGCTGACTGGCTGGCCGACCTCGGCCTCGACGTCGACCTGTGGCCGATCGATGTCACAGGGCTGTCGGCCGATCCCGAGTGGCCGGGCATGGAGGCAGCGCGTTCTCAGGCATGGGGGTGCGTGGGGTCCACCGCCGGCGGGCGGCCGGCACTAGCGTTGAGTGGGCACATCGACGTCGTACCGGCCGGTGATCGCACGCAGTGGACGTCGGATCCCTTCGAGCCGACGCTTCGCGGCGGCGCCCTGGTCGGGCGGGGAACGTGTGACATGAAGGGCGGCCTCGTCGCGGCGATCACGGCGGTTGCCGCCGTCGTCCGCGCTGGCGTGCCGTTGGTCGCACCGCTGGCACTGCACAGTGTGGTCAGCGAGGAGGACGGCGGGCTCGGCGCACTGGCGACCATCCGGCGCGGGCACCTCGCCGACACCTGCGTCATCCCGGAGCCGACCGCCGGAGCCGTCCTTACCGCCAACGCGGGTTCGCTCAGCTTCCGGCTCACGGTCCCCGGCCGCTCCGCGCACGGCGCGCTGCGGATGGAGGGAGTCAGCGCCGTCGAGGCGTTCCTGCCCGTGCACCGCGCGCTGCTCGGTCTCGAGCAGGTACGAAACGCCGATCCGGACCCGCGTTTCGCCGGCGCCGCCGTTCCCTACGCGTTGTCGATCGGGAAGGTCCGCGCCGGGGACTGGGCAAGCACGGTGCCCGATCAGCTGGTGGCCGAGGGCCGCTACGGCGTACAGCTGGGTGAGCCGGTGGCGGTGGCCCGGGCGGCGTTCGAGCGATGCGTCTCCGCTGCCTGTGCCGAGGACCGCTGGTTGGCCGACCATCCGGTGCGGGTCAATTGGAACGGGGGGCAGTTCGGCAGTGGCGTCCTGCCGGCCGGGCACCGGTTGCTTGGCGACGTACAGGCGGCCGTGCGTGACGTCACGGGGGTCCTGCCGGCCGAACGGGCGGGGACGTACGGCAGCGATCTGCGGCACTACACCGCGGCCGGTGTCGCGACTGTCCACTATGGACCGGGCGATCCCCGATCGGCGCACATCGCGGACGAAAGCGTCCCGGTTGCCGACGTCGTGTCGGCCGCGCGCGCCCTGGCCTTGCTCGCCGTCCGGACATGCGGCGCGCGCCGGCCCGGGCGCAATTAGGCTCGTAGGCATGTGCCGCAGCATCAAGACCTTGCGCCCGCCGTTCACCGAGGCCGTGACCGAAGACGACGTCCGTGCCGCAGCCTTGCAGTACGTGCGCAAAGTGAGCGGCTTTCGCACGCCCGCCCCGCACAACGCGGCGGCCTTCGAGGCTGCGGTCGACCGAGTGACGGCGGCCACCCGGGAGTTGCTCGACACGATCCAGGTCCGCGGCCGCGCCGCGAGTTGATCCGCGCCCCACTGGATCAGCGGCTGAGCGCTGCCGGCATTGCTCCCGACGCGGATCCGGTCGATGCCTGGCGCCGGCTCCGGACGGCCGACGGTCCTGCCGCGACCATCATTGATCTCTACGAGCTGGCGGCCCGTCGACGAGGGTTGAGGGCCGATGCCCTTCCAGCGGCGGAGCGCCACGCCTTGGCGCGCTCGGTCATGCCCGACATCTGGCCCCACTGGAACGTGACTCCCGGCAGCGAGCGCGTCGGCGACGTGATCACGATCGTCGGCTACGACCCAGTGTGGCCGGATCGCTTCGCAGCCTGGCGGCAAGCGATTCGCGCTGCGCTGGGGACCACCGCTGTCCACATCGAACACGTCGGTTCGACATCTGTACCGGGCTTGGCGGCCAAGCCCATCGTCGATGTACAGGTCAGCGTCGTCGACCCGGCCGATGAGGAGGCATACGTACCGAAGTTGGAGGCCATCGGCCTCCAACTCCGCAGCCGCGACACCCTCCACCGCTACTTCCGGCCGTTCCCCGGACGTTCTCGCGACATCCACGTGCACGTCTGCCGGCTGGACTCAGAATGGGAGGCTGCGCACCTGCGCTTCCGCGACTATCTCCGCGCGCACCCCGAAGCACGCGAGCAATACGCCCAGGCCAAGCGAGCCGCCGCTGCGCTATGGGCTGACGACGGACTGGCCTACACCGACGCCAAGACCGAGGTCATCCTCGACATCCTCGAACAAGCCGTCCAGGCCGCTACCCCCGAACATCTGGACCTGCAGGACGGTCACGGCAGAGACGGAGAAACGCGGCGCTCGTAGCTGATCCACAGTGGACGGAAGCCCAGCTGCGGCCAGACCCGGCTGGCCAACGGGTTGCGCAGCGCGAACCACAGGGAGTACCCGTCGACGCCGTACGCGGCGAGGTCGTCGATCACGGTCGATACGAGGGTCCGTCCGAACCCCCGCCCCCGCAGCGGCGCACTGACCGCGACCGAGTTCAGATAGCCATACCGGCCCGGGGGCAGCTGCCCACCCTCGTCCCGGACGGTGTGCATCATGGACTCGCACATCCCGGCCACCGCCCCGTCCACCTCGAGGACGTGAACGATCGAGGCACCGTCCGCGCCGGCCCAGATCTGCTTCAGCCGGGACCGGAAAGCCGGCTCCAGCCCCGGCACGACCCGGACATGCGGCGTATGCGCCTCGTGGAACGCGACCTCCATGACGTGCAGCGCCGAAACCGCGTCCGCGTCTTCGGGCCGAGCCAACCGCACCGTCGCTCTCGGACCCGGCAGCAGCGGTCCAGGATCACGCAGCGCGAACGCGAAGACCGGCTCCAGCCCGAGGAGGTCGAAGAACGGCGCCGCCTCCTCCTCCGCGGCGGGCCACAGCGTGGCGTCACCTGCTCCCTCGACGCGCACGGCGTCGACGAGGACGGCCGCGGCGGCCGTGTCGCTCGCGGCCAGTTCCCGCCACGTCACTGCTCGGTCGCCGGCAAACGAGCGCATCTCGTCGTCTTCGTCGAGTTCCATCAGCTCGGGCAGCAGGTGTGCGCCGACAGTGCCGTCCGCGTCGACCGCAACCAGGGCCGGCGTGCCTGATCTGGGCATCCGGGTGAGCCGCAGTCGCGGGTCCAGCGCCTCCAGCCGCTCGGCCTTGACCCGGAGCAGTTCGTGGATTTCGGCCGCGTCGGCGGCGGTTGCCGGGCGTACCGACCAGGAGCTCACAGTGGCCTCTCGCGCTCGTCGACGTCAGGCAGGCGGCAGCAGCGCCAGGAAGCTGGCTGTCACGGGTACGGCGGTGGTCGCACTGGACTGTCCACCCTCCACGAACACAGCGAAGGCGAGGTCGCCACGGTATCCGGCGAACCAGGCGTGGGCCGGCGGCGGATCGCCGGTGCCGTACTCGGCCGTACCGGTCTTGCCGGCCACCGCTCCGGGTAGGTCACCGAGCGCTGTCGCCGTACCGGCGGTGACCACCTCGCGGGTCATCGAGCGAAGCGCATCGATCACCGCTTGACTCGGGCCGGGCGGCGCCGTACCGGCCGGATCGGCGGATGGGACCAGCACCGGGACGGGAGGTGCGCCGGCGGCCACCGTCGCTGAAACCAATGCCATCGCGAACGGACTGACGAGCACGTCGCCCTGCCCGATCGAGTCCGCTGCCTGTACGACCGGGGCTTCCGGTGGCGGCACCGACCCGGTGATCGTGTCGATCGGCAGGGTCCAGTCCGAGCCGATCCCGAACTGGGCGGCGGTCTCCGGTAACGCCGACGGGGGCAGCTGGGTGCCGAGGGCCGTGAACGTGCTGTTGCAGGATCGCGCGAACGCCGTCGTGAACGAGACGTCGCCGAGGACGAAGCGGTCCTGGTTCTCGAATTCGCGCCCTTCCACCGTCGTCGACGCGGGACACGGCACGATCGTCCCGGGCTCGGCCAGCCCCGCTTCGAGCACGGCCGCAGCGGTGACGATCTTGAACGTCGAACCGGCCGGGAACTGCCCGATCAATGCATTCGCCGGATTCGCGGCTGCATTCGCGGAGACAGCCAGGATCTCACCGGTCGAGGCGCGGACCGCCACGACGTACGCCGGTGCGGCCAGGGCGTCCACGGCTTCGTCGGCCGCCGACTGCACCGACACCGACAGGGTTGTCTGCAGCGGCTCGCCGGCCACCGGTTCGACGGAGCTGAGCTGGTCTACCGGCACACCGGCCTCGGCGGTGGAGATCGTGAGACCCGGCGTACCGGTGAGCTGTTCCTGGTAGACCCGTTGCAGCCCGGACAGACCGGCCTCCTGCCCGGCGGCGAGCAACCCGGGCGACTCCTCCAGCACCTCCGCGGTCACCGGCCCGACCCGTCCGAGCACCGCGCTGGCGAACTGCGCCGTGGGGGCAAGTTGCCGGGTCGCCTCCCGGAACACGGTGCCGGGCAGGTCGCGGATCTGGTTTCGTACGGCGTCGTATTCCACGCGGCGCAGCGTGATGACCGGGACGAACTGGCCGTCCGCGGCCGCCTCGACGTCGGTGACCACCTGGGCGCCATCGATCTGCAGGACGTCGGCCAGCGTCGCGGCCAGGGTCGGCAGGTCGGTGACCTCGCCTGGGTCCACACCGACAGTGACGATCGGCGTGGCGGTGAACAGCGGTGCGCCGGACTCGTCCAGGATGCTCGCCCGCTCGGGCAAGGTCCTCGCGAGCCGCAGTTCCTGTCCTTCACGCAGCGAGGGATGAACGGTGTCGGGTCCGGCTCGGATCGTCCAATCCTCCCCGTCGGCCGGCGTCGCCAGAGTGAGCGTCAGGTCATAGGCCCATTCCGGCAGGGCCGGCAACGCCCAGGTCACGTCGGCGGCTACCTCGGCGCCCGTCTCGGACACCGTGATCGTTCCCACCGACGCCTCGGGTCCCGGCACTCCCAGCTGTTCCGCGGTCGCGGTCAGCAGTGCCTCGGTGGCGGCCGCGTCGTCGGTGAGCGCGCCGGCGGCGTCGTATTCACCGGCCGACCACGCCGCGACGTAGTCCTGTACGACGGAACGGACCTGATCTTCGGTGTCATCTCCGCCGGTGCACCCAGTGAGCGCAAGGACGACGAGAACGGCGAGGACGAGGCTGCGGGGCACTAGAACAGCACCGTCATGAACGTGTTGACCTGACGGAAACCCACCCGGCGGTAGGCCCGCAGGGCCTGCTCGTTGTAGTCGTTGACATAGAGGCTGACCACCGGCGCGACCGAGTCCAGCGCCGCGGCCACGACCGCTGCCGTACCGGCTGCTCCGATGCCCTGACCCCGGCGGTCGGGGCGGACCCAGACCCCCTGGATCTGGCAGGCGCGCGAGGACACCGCCCCCAACTCGGCTTTGAAGACGACTTCACCGCCCTCGATCCGGGCGAAGGCCCGCCCCGCGCCGATCAGCTCACGTACCCGGCCGCGGTATCCGCGGCCACCGTCCGGCCCGACGGGCGATACGCCGACCTCCTCTGTGAACATCGCCACGCAGGCCGGCATGAGAATGTCCAATTCCGCCGGTACGACGACGCGCACGTCGGGGTCCGGGGGCAGGCTCGGCCGCTCCGAGACCGCCAACAGCGGCTGACCGGCACGCACGTCACGGGCCGGCCCCCAAACGCCGGCCAACTGCGTCCACACCGCGTCGACGGCATGCTCCACGCCGACGATCGAGGAACAGCGGCGACCCTGGGCGGCGGCCCGCTCGGCGAAGCCGGCGAGCGCGGACGCGGAGTCGCTCAGCGGGACGAGGTTGGCGCCGGACAGGCACAAGCCGTCCAAGCGGTCCGCGCCGGTGTCATACCCCCACAGTTCCGCGCCCAGCCGTCGCGGGTCGACACCGGCGGCCTCCACCCGGGTCGCGATGAGGCAGCCGGCAACCGGGTCGTCGGCGAGCAGCCGCCGCACGGCACCGAGGTCGGCGTCATCGAGCAGCCGGGTGGTCGCCATCTGGAGCACGGTGGCTAGCTCACCTGGACGTGCGGCACGCCCGAGGACACACCGTCGTCAGCCATCGCGTCGGCCAGCTTCATGGCCTCCTCGATGAGCGTCTCGACGATCTGCGACTCGGGAACGGTCTTGATCACCTCGCCCTTGACGAAGATCTGACCCTTACCGTTGCCGGAGGCGACGCCGAGGTCGGCTTCGCGGGCTTCGCCGGGACCGTTGACGACACAGCCCATGACGGCCACGCGCAAGGGGACGTCGAGGCCCTCGAGACCAGCCGTCACCCGGTCGGCCAGGGTGTACACGTCCACCTGCGCCCGGCCACACGACGGGCACGAGACGATCTCGAGACCGCGCTGACGCAGGTTCAGGGACTCGAGTATCTGCAAGCCGACCTTGACCTCCTCGACCGGCGGCGCGGACAGTGACACCCGGATCGTGTCGCCGATCCCCTGCGCCAGCAGCGCGCCGAACGCGACCGCGGACTTGATCGTGCCCTGGAATGTCGGTCCGGCCTCCGTGACGCCGAGATGCAGCGGGTACTCGCACTGCTCAGCCAGCAGTTGATACGCGCGCACCATCACGACCGGGTCGTGATGCTTGACCGAGATCTTGATGTCGCGGAAGTCGTGCTCCTCGAACAGCGAGCACTCCCACAAGGCGGACTCGACGAGGGCCTCCGGCGTCGCCTTGCCGTACTTCTCCAGCAGCCGCTTGTCGAGGCTTCCGGCGTTCACACCGATCCGGATCGGGACCTTCGCGTCGGCCGCGGCCTTGGCGATCTCGCCGACCCGGTCGTCAAAACGCTTGATGTTGCCTGGATTGACCCGTACGCCGGCGCAACCGGCATCGATGGCGGCGAAGACGTAGCGCGGCTGGAAGTGGATGTCGGCGATGACCGGGATCTGGGATTGCCTGGCAATGGCCGTCAGCGCTTCGGCATCGTCGGTGTCCGGTACGGCGACGCGCACGATCTGGCAGCCGGCGGCGGTCAGCTCCGCGATCTGTTGCAGCGTGGCGTTGATGTCGGCCGTCTTGGTCGTCGTCATCGACTGCACCGACACCGGCGCGTCGCCTCCGACCAGGACGGCATGGTTTCCGCGGCCGACCGAGATCTGACGGCTGGCCCGACGTGGCGACAGCACCGGCGGCGGCATCTCGGGCATGCCGAGCGAAACGGAGGTCACTGCAGCTGCTCCAGGGTGATCGGATTGACGATGTCGGCCACCAGTAACAGCCCGGACAGCACGATGAACACGCTTGCCACGACGTAGGCCACCGGCATCAGCCGGGCGGTGTCGAACGGACCGGGGTCGGGTCGGTGCCGCACCCGTGCCACGACGGATCGGCCTTTCTCCCAGAGCGCCCCCGCGACATGACCGCCGTCCAGCGGATAGAGCGGCACCAGGTTGAAGAGGAACAGCACCATGTTCAGGCTGGCCAGCAGTCCCAGGAAGAAGATGACTTTCTCCTGCAGCGGAGCCTTGTCGGCCGGCAACCCGAACGTCTCCCCCGAGATCCGCCCGACGCCGACGATCCCGATCGGCCCGTTGATGTCGCGTTCCTCGCCGAGGAAGGCGGCCCGGAACAGCTGCGGAACCCGTTCGGGGATCCCGATCAGCTTGTCCGCCGCCGCGACGATGAAGCTGCCTACCTGGCCGGGCACCGACGTGATCGGCTGCGCGACGTAAGGCGTGGTCGGGCTGAGGCCGAGAAAGCCGACGGTGATGATCTCCTGGCTGTCCGGGTCGGCGACGGCGTAGACGCGGTTGGGCAGCGGCGTCACCGTGAGCGTCTGCTGCTGCCCCTCGCGCAGCACCGTGACGGTCAGCTCTTCGTTGGGATTGGCCCTGATCGCGTCCTGTACGGAGGCCCAGTCGCCCAACGGCCGGCCATCGACTGCGACGATCTCGTCGCCCTGCCGGAACCCGGCCTCGCGGGCGGGGGCGGCAACGGGCAATGCGCAGTCCGGCCCGGACTCGCACAGTGCACCGGTCTCGTCCACCTTGGTGGAACACGTGGCCGCCGCCGATGCGGTGGCAGGCAGCACGCATTCGCTGACGGTTTCCACCGTCCGGCTCGGGGTGGGGATACCGAAACCGACCAGGATGACGGTGAACAGGAGGAACGCCAGCACAAGGTTGTGTGCCGGACCGGCCGACATGACGATGACGCGCTGCCACCACGGCTTGCGGTAGAACACCCGGTCGCCGTCGTCGGTGCGGACGTCCAGCAGCGAGGCGCCCCGCACCTCCTCGACCAGCCGGCGTACCCGGCCGACCTTGCGCCCGGCCAGGTCATCCGCACCGGGCGGCATCATGCCGACGATGCGGATGTAGCCGCCGAGCGGGATGGCCTTGACGCCGTGCTCCGTCTCGCCGATCCGCCTCGACCACAGCGTGGGACCGAAGCCGACCATGAACTGCGTCACCCGCATCCCGAACCGGCGGGCCCAGAAGAAGTGACCGAGTTCGTGAAACCAGATCGAGAAGGCCAAGCCCAAAACGAAAAGCACCACCCCGATCGCGGTCATCCCTGCTCCCCCGCGCAGGGAGGTGCGTCGGAGCGCGTCATGCGTTCGTGCGCTCCCCTCGTACGGCGTGGTGGGCGTGATCTCGCGCCCAGACCTCGGCAGCGAGAACGTCGGCCACGGTCGACGGCGGACCGTGTTCGCCGGACTCGACCGCAGCCTCCACCACGGTACGCACCGCATCGAGGATGCCGGTGAAGGCAAGCCGGCCGGCGACGAAGGCGGCGACCGCCTCCTCGTTGGCCGCGTTGAAGATGGCCGGCAGGCAGCCGCCGGCTTGCCCCACCTCGCGAGCCAACCCGATCGCCGGGAAGGCCTCGTGGTCGAGCGGCTCGAACGTCCAGTGCCGGGGGACTGTCCAGTCAACGGGACGCGCGGCTCCGGAAACCCGGTCCGGCCAGCCGAGCGCCAGCGCGATCGGAAGCTTCATGTCGGGCGGGCTGGCCTGCGCGATCGTCGAGCCGTCGACGAATTCGACCATCGAGTGCACGACGGACTGCGGATGTACGACGACCTCGATGGCGTCGTATGGCACGCCGAAGAGAAGATGCGCCTCGATCACCTCCAAGCCCTTGTTCACCAGCGTCGCGCTGTTGATCGTGATCACCGGGCCCATGTCCCAGGTGGGATGGGTCATCGCCTGCTCGACCGTGACAGTCCCCATCTCCGCCAGAGTTCGCCCGCGGAACGGGCCACCGCTCGCTGTCAGGACCAGTCGGCGCACCTCCTCGGGTCGCCCGGCTCGTAGGCACTGGGCCAACGCGGAATGCTCGGAATCGACCGGAATCAGCTGGCCTGGCCCGGCTCGCCCGAGGACGAGCGGACCGCCCGCGATCAGACTCTCCTTGTTTGCCAGGGCGACCGTCCGGCCGGCGTCCAGGGCGGCGAGAGTGGGCGCCAGGCCGATCGATCCGGTAATCCCGTTGAGCACCACGTCGCACGGCCACGCTGCCAGTTCCGCGGCGGCTTCGGGGCCGGCCAGGATCCTTGGTACGGCGAACTGCCCCTCTGAGAAACCACCAGCCCGGGCTGCGGCGTAGAAGGCCAGTTGCAGGTCTTGTGCCGACGTCGCCCGGGCCACGGCCACGACGTCCACGCCGAGCTCGAGTGCCTGCCGGGCGAGCAGGTCGACGTTGCCGCCGCCCCCGGCGATGCCGACGATCCGGAAGTGGTCCGGAGCCGCGGCAGCCACCTCGACAGCCTGCCGGCCGATCGAGCCCGTCGATCCGAGGAGGACGACGTCCCGGGGTGTTCCCACCCGGCCAGTCTCCCATCCCCCGGCGACCCGGTTCGATCCGCGACATCCAACACTTTCGTCGTGACTTGACAGTTGGATGGGTCTTTCGTTGGCCGCGGTTTGTTAGCGCCTCCAGGTACTCGAGACGAGCGGCCTGATCCGGACCGAGAAGGTCGGGCGGGTGCGACCGTGTCGGCTCGATCCAGTGGGTCTGGACCCGCTGGCGACCTGGATTGCGGCGCGGCGCTCGACCGTCGAGAGCCACCTCGATCGACTCGGCGAGGTTCTCGACGAACCTGACGCACCGGCTCACCTGCCCCGTCACCGATCTCCCCATAACCGGAAGGACGCAAGCAGATGACCAGCCAGACACACACCGACAGGGATTCGACGGAGCACGGAACGTTCGTCGTCGAATGGACCTACCCAGTCAGCCCGGACCGCGTGTTCGCCGCGTTCGAACATCCCGCCACGAAGCTGCGCTGGTCGGTGGAGGCCAAAGCCGGAGAGGTTCGGGAGCACACCCTGGACTTCACCGTGGGCGGGCAGGAGATGACCCGGTTCCAGTTCGGTGGGGGTGCCGAGATCACGTCTCATTCGACATTCCAGGACATCGTCCGCGACAAGCGCATCGTCTGGGCTTTCAGAATGTCGCTGGGATCCCGCCCCGCCTCGGCCGCCCTCAGCACGGTCCACCCTCGCCCAGAGCGAGGACGGGACCACTCTCACCTACACCGAGCAAGGTGTGATCCTGGCGGCATGCACTCTCTGACGATCGCCGAGCAGGGAACGGGCGTCCTGCTGCAGCGACTCGGCGAGAAGCTCGCCAGATGGGAGGTCGGGCTGTGGCCGTGCTCGGAGTCAACGCGGTGATCCTTGGCTCTGACGGCCGCGTGCTGCTCGCGCTTCGGGATCGACCGCCGATCTGGAACCTGCCCGGCGGCTCGGTGGAACCGGGCGAGACGCCCTGGGACGCCGCCGTACGGGAGGTGCGCGAGGAGGTCGGGCTCGACGTAGCCGTCGACCGGCTGGCCGGGGTGTACGACCGCTCCCCCGACGGGGATCCGGTGCTCGTCTTCGCCTGCCGGGTGTTCTCGGGCGAGCCGGCGACGAGTGCAGAAGCGGTCCGCGTGGACTGGTTCGATCCGAGCGATCTTCCGAGCGCGATCAATCCGTACCAGCCGCAGCGGATCGCCGACGCGGTCGGGGCCGGGCCGGCGGCCGTCCTGCGCCACCAACCCGGCCCCGCCGTGCGTGAGCTGTACCCCGATCCCTGACGCCGGACCCCTGACGCCGGACCCCTGACGCCGGATCCCTGACGCCGGACCCTCAGGTACGGACGAGTTCGCGAGTCTCGGCCGGCTCGGCCGGACCGTCCTCGCGGATGCCGAGCCGCTCGTAGACACGGCGCAACGGGCCAGGTGCCCACCAGTTGGCCCGGCCGAGCAGCCGCATGGTGGCGGGCACGAGCAGGGTCCGGACGATCGTCGCGTCCACGATGATCGCGATCACCATGGCCACGCCGATCAGCTTGATGAAGGTGATGCCGGACGTGGCGAACGCGCCGATGACGACGACCAGCAAGAGGGCGGCGGAGGTGATGATGCCGCCGGTGCGCTGCAGCCCGGTGGCCACCGCCTCGGTGTTGTCGCCGGTCAGGTCGTACTGCTCGCGAACTCTGGAGAGCAGGAAGACCTCGTAGTCCATCGACAGCCCGAATGCGATGGCGAGAACCAGGATCGGCTGGGTCGCCTCGATCGTCCCCGTCGAGGTGAAGCCGAGCAGGCCGGACAGGTGGCCGTCCTGGAAGATCAGCACAAGGGCACCGAACGTCGCGCCGAGCGACAAGACATTCATCAGGATCGCCTTGACCGGCAACACGACCGAGCCGAAGGCGAGGAACAGGAGCACGAACGTCGCCACCGCCACGATGAGCGCCATCAGCGGCAGGGTCGACCCGATGCTGTCCAACAGGTCGACGAGAGCGGCGGTCTCACCGCCGACCAGAACCTCGCCGTCGGCCGGTGGCGACAAGGCGCGGATGTCGTCGACGATCTCGCGAGACGATGAGGACAGCGCGTCCCCGGAGAGGAACACCGCCACCTCGGCGGTGGACCCGTCCGAATCGCTCAGCTCGGCCGTCTCGACGCCGGCCAGTTCCCCGACCTGCCCGACGTACGCCGCCAGCTCCTGCTGCGTTCCAGGATCCTCGATCGACCCGGCAACCGTGACCGCCAGGGTCACGGCGGGATCCGCCGCTCCGCCGAAGTCGGACTCCAGTGCCTCGCTGACCACTCGGCTCGGCGTGCCCTCAGGAAGCACCCGTGCGTCGATGCCGCCGAAGCTCGCCCGCAGGAACGGCGTACCGAGCAGCAACAGGATGACGACGATTCCCGCCGCGTACAGCACCGGGCGGCGCATGACCGACCGGGCGATGCGGTACCACGCCCCCACATGCGCCCCGGGACCCGGTTCGGTACTCCGGCGCCGCGGCGTCAACCGGCGCAACAATGGCCGCACCGACAGCGCGTCGATCCGGTGACCGATCACGGCCAGTAGCGCGGGCAGGACGGTCAGAGCGGCCACCATCGCCACCAAGACCGCGGCGATGCCGCCAAAACCCATGGAGCGCAAGAAGTTCTGCGGGAACAGGGCCAGGCCGGCCAGGGAAACGGCGACGGTGATGCCGGAGACGGCGACGGTGCGTCCCGCTGTCTGCATCGTGCGGCGCAGCGCGGCGGGAACATCACGGCCGGCCCGCAGTTCCTCGCGGAAACGGCTGACGACGAACAGCCCGTAGTCGATGGCCAGGCCGAGCCCGAGGAAGATGACGATGTTGATGGCGAACACGGAGACGTCGGTGAACAGCGTGAGCAGCCGAATCACGGTGAACGCGCCCAGCACCGCGAAACCGCCGATGATCAGCGGCATGCTGGCCGCGACGAGCCCGCCGAAGATGATGATGAGCAGGACGAACAGGATCGGAAGCGACAACATCTCCGCCCGCGCGATGTCCTCGCCTACCTGCTCGTTGATGTCGCGGTTGACCGCGGCGATGCCGCCGATCTGCTCGGTGAGCCCAGGCGCATCCAAGGCGGGTTCCACCACGTCGAGCTGATCTCCGCGGATCTCATCGTCAGTACCGGTCAGCCGTACGACGGCGTACGTCGAATGTCTGTCCTCGCTCACGAACTGAGGTGCGCCGGTGGAGAAGAAGCCGGCCACGCTTGCGACCTCGTCGGTCGGCAGGGAGGCCAATGTGCTGGTGACCGCCGCCGCGAACTCCGGATCGTCCACCGTCAGCGTGACGCTGCTGTAGAGCGCGACGACGTCGGCATCGGAGCGGCCGAGCGCCTGACTCAACTCGACGTCGGCTCGGAAGCTTTCGCTGTCCGGATCCTCGAAGCCACCGTCGGACAGGGCGCCGAACGCACCCGTTCCCCACACCCCGGCGAAGACGAGGAAGGCTCCGGCGAGGATGAGCACCAGGCGGCGCCCCCGGTACATCACCCGGGCGAGTGTGTCGAACATTGGGACCTCCGCGGGTACTCTGCTGGCTCGACGGCGTTTGTTAACGCCGTACACTGTTTACGGCGTAAACTTTGCATACGGCGTTTACTGATGTCAAGGGGGTTGGGTGTGAACAGCTCATTGACGCGGCGGGAGGTCAACCGGGAGACGAACCTGGTCGACATCCGCCAGCGCGCCCGGGAGTTGCTCGTCGCCGAGGGTCCGGCCGGTGTGACCCTGCGGCCCATCGCCCGGGCGATCGGGCTCACCGCGCCGGCGCTCTATCGCTACTACGCCAGCCGCGAGGACCTGCTGCTCGACCTCATCGCCGACCTGTACGACGAACTGACGACGTCGATGGAGCGCGCCCGTGACGAGTTGGCACGCGACGATCTCACCGGCCGGTTCATCGTCGTCACCAGGGCGTTCCGGCGCTGGGCTCGCGCACATCCGCGCGAGTTCGAACTCGTCTTCGCCACACCGGTCGGTGACCCGGGTGCGCCCAAGGACGACCGGCTGGAGGGCTGTGGGCAGCGTTTCGGCGGGGTCTTCCAGGGTCTGTTCGTCGAACTGTGGATGCACCAGCAGTTTCCGGTCGTGGCCGACGAGCAGCTGGATCCGCGGCTTCGGCGCCAACTCCGTCAGTGGGCCGCCGACAACGACATCCCTCTCCCGCTGGGCGCGCTCGACGTGTTTCTCACGTGCTGGGTCCGGCTGTACGGGCTGATCTCACTCGAGGTCTTCGGGCACCTGAGCTTCGCCCTGACCGATGTGGAGCCGATGTTCGACGCGATGCTGTCCGAGCTGGCGCAGCGCCTCGGCCTGAGCTGGCGGGCGGAGTTCTCGGCCGGCTGACCGCGCAACTCCCCCCGGCGATAGTCTGCGACTAGCACACCGAGCAGGAGGAGACCGTGGCCGAGGCCCAGCACGCCATTGACCACAGTGACGACGGGAATGCTGCCGAGCATGAGCGGCCCGAGGACTGGGGCTGGCATCACGAGTGGCGGCGCAGCGCCCCTGTGATCGGGTGGTTGATGACGATCTCGCTGGCGCTGCTCGTCTTCGGCAATCACCGGGGGAACGTCGAGCGCTACTGGGTGCTCGGCCTGGCGCTGGTCATGGCGGCGCTGCTCGTCCGGGACCGGATCAAGCGCAAGAACGCCTGGCGCGCCTAAGCCTCGCCGGGACCGGCATCCACCGCGGCCAGCTGCCCGCAGGCACCCGCGATCTCCTTGCCACGGGTGTCGCGGACAGTCGTAGCGACGCCGCGCTCCACGAGCCGGCGTACGAACTCCGACTGCGCCTGCGGCGTACTGGCGTCCCACTTGCTGCCCGGTGTCGGGTTGAGCGGAATCAGGTTCACGTGGACGAGCCGTCCCCGAAGCAGCCGCGCCAGCATGTCGGCACGCCACGGATGGTCGTTGACGTCCCGGATCATCGCGTATTCGATCGACACCCGGCGGCCGGTCACGTCGGCGTACTCCCAGGCCGCGTCGAGCACCTCGGCCACCTTCCAGCGCGTGTTCACCGGCACGAGGGTGTCGCGCAGTTCGTCATCGGGGGCGTGCAGGCTCACTGCCAGGGTCACCGCGAGACCCTCCCCGGTGAGCCGGCGGATGGCCGGTACGAGGCCGACCGTCGAAACGGTCACCGACCGCTGTGACAGTCCCAGGCCGTCGGGTACGGGATCGACCAGCCGGCGTACGGCGGCCAGCACGCGGTTGTAGTTGGCCAGCGGCTCGCCCATGCCCATGAACACGACGTTGCTGACCCGCCCTGGGCCGCCGGCGATCTCACCGCGCGCCAGCGAACGGGCACCGGCGACGACCTGTTCCACGATCTCGGCGGTGGACAGGTTGCGGGTCAGTCCGCCCTGGCCGGTGGCGCAGAAGGGGCAGGCCATGCCGCAACCGGCCTGGCTGGACACGCACATCGTGACCCGCCCCGGGTAGCGCATCAGGACACTCTCGACCAAGGTGCCGTCCGCGCCGCGCCAGAGAGTCTTGCGGGTCGCACCATCGTCGCAGTCCACGTTCCGCACAACCGTGAGCAACGGCGGCAAAAGGCCGCCCGCCAGCCGCTGCCTGGCCTCGGCCGGCACATCGGTCATCTGGTCGATGTCGTCCTCGAGCCGTCCGAAGTAGTGCCTGGAGAGCTGGTCGGCGCGGAACGGGCGCTCGCCGAGTTCCACGACGGCAGCTCGACGTCCGGCAGGGTCGAGGTCGGCGAGGTGCCGAGGCGGCCGCGTGCGGCGAGGCGCATCGAAGATCAAGGGCAAGGCAGTCATGGGTGTCCCAGTCTTCCATGCTGTGAGCGGCGGGTAGCGTCCCGAGCCGTGCCAGACAGTCCCGAGGTCGGTGTCGGGCCGCACCCCACGCCATGGCCGGAGGATCCGCGGCTGGATCCCGAACTGCTCGCGACCGGCGACCGGCGCAACGTCGTCGACCGCTATCGCTACTGGCGGATCGAGGCGATCATCGCCGATCTCGACACCCGCCGGCACGGGTTCCATGTCGCGATCGAGAACTGGCAGCACGATCTGAACATCGGCACGGTGGTGCGCACCGCCAACGCGTTCCTGGCCGCCGAGGTGCACATCGTCGGACGCCGGAGGTGGAACCGCCGGGGCGCCATGGTGACCGACCGGTACCAGCACGTGCGGTACCACCCGGATGCGATCGCACTCCTGGACTTCTGCGCCTCGGCAGACCTGCCGGTGATCGCGGTCGACAACCTGCCCGGGGCCGTCCCACTGGAGACCTGTGTCCTGCCGCGCAGATGCATGCTGCTCTTCGGCCAGGAGGGCCCGGGGCTGTCGGAGCACGCTCGGACCGCCGCAGACATGGTCTGCTCGATTGCGCAATTCGGATCCACACGGTCCATCAATGCCGGGGTCGCCTCAGGTATAGCCATGCACGCCTGGATTCGGCAGCACGCGAGCGGTTCGGCGTACGACGGATGACGGCACTGCTGCACTTGACGACCGATGCCGAGTGGCAGGCCGCGAGAGACCGGGGCGCAGTCGTCGCGGCGTCGTTGGCGGCCGTCGGGTTCATCCATCTGTCCACTGCGGAGCAGGTGCACCTTCCGGCCAATGCGTTGTTCTCTGGCCGCGATGACATCGTGCTGCTCTGGATCGACCCGGCGCGGCTTGCCGCAACGCTGCGCTGGGAGCCGGGTCAGCCGAACGATCCGGACGGAATGTTGTTTCCGCACCTCTACGGACCGATCGAGATCGAGTCGGTGCTGTGGGTCGTGCCCTACCGACCAGGTCCAGACGGCGCCTTCGGCAATCCCGAGGATGCCCTCGGCGGCTAGACGGGGGGGACGAACGACGTGAGCAGGATCCAGGCCACCGCCGCGGCGGGGAGCAGGGAGTCCATCCGATCCATGAGCCCGCCGTGCCCCGGCAGCAAGGTGCCCATGTCCTTGATGCCGAGGTCCCGCTTGATCATGGACTCGCCGAGATCGCCCAGCGTCGCCGCCGAGGCGATGGCCAGTCCGTAGAGGACGCCCTGCCACCACACACCGTCCAGGCCGAGCGTGAGGAACAAGGCGCCGGCCAGAGCCGACAGCGCGGCTGAACCGGTGAAGCCCTCCCAGGATTTCTTCGGGCTCACCGAAGGGGCGAGTGAGTGCTTGCCGAAGAGCACCCCGGCGATGTAACCGCCGACGTCACTGCACACGACGGTCGCGATGAAGGCGATCACCCGCATCGCACCGTCGTCCGGTACGACGAGCAGCACGGCGAATCCGGCCAACAGCGGGACGTAGGTGACGATGAAGACCGTGGTGCTGATGTCACGCAGGTAGCCGCGGGCACCGTCGGCCAGTCGCCACACGACGCAAGCGAGCACCGTCAACATGAACGAGACGACGAGTCCCTCGGAACCTCGCAGGTACGTCAAGACGAGCATCGCGACCGCGCCAAGGATCAGCGGGATGATCGGGGGCCGGGCGTCGCGCGACTCCAGCGCGCGGACCAGCTCCCACAGCGAGACGATGACGGCCAATCCGACAACGATCACGAAGCTCGGCCGGTACACCGCCAGGGTCACGAGGACGAGCGCCCCGAGGCCGGCCCCGACCGCAATTGCCGCGCCCAGATCCCGCCCGGCACGCGACTGCGGTGTCCTCGCGGCCGCTGCCGCGGCTGGCGTTGTTTCCGGGGGCGGTGTCACCGGGGGGGTCACCGGGCCGGCCGATTCGCGTGCCGTCTCAACCGGGTCGCTCGGACCGGCTCGCTCGCTGGCTACCACCTAGACCTCGAGGAGTTCGGCTTCCTTGTGCCGGACGGCGTCGTCGATGGTCGCGACGTACTTCGCTGTGGTCTCGTCGAGTTCCTTCTCCGCCCGCCGTACATCGTCCTCCCCTGCCTCCCCGTCGGACTTGATCCGCTCCAGTTCCTCCTTCGCCTTTCGGCGGACGTTACGAACGGCGACGCGGGCCTCCTCGCCCTTGTGCCTGGCCACCTTCACCAGATCGCGGCGGCGCTCCTCGGTCAGCTGCGGAAATATCACTCGGATCAGCGTGCCGTCGTTCGTGGGGTTGACCCCGAGATCGCTGTCCCGGATGGACTTCTCGATGGCGCCGAGCTGACTGGCGTCGTACGGCTTGATGACGGCCATCCGCGCCTCGGGGACGCTGATGGAGGCCATCTGCGGAATCGGAGTGGACGCGCCGTAGTAGTCGACCTGGAGGCGGGCAAACATGGACGGGCTGGCCCGGCCGGTTCGCACGCTGCCGAGATCCTCGCGAGCGACCGAGACCGCCTTGTCCATCTTGTCTTCGGCGTCGAAGAGCGCCTCGTCGATCACGGTGGATCCCTCCTATCACCCGGCGCGTCGGTCACGCATCGGTGCTGACCAGGGTGCCGATCCTCTCACCTGCGATGGCGCGGGCGATGTTTCCGTCGACGAGCATGTTGAACACCACGATCGGCAGCTTGTTGTCCCTGGCCAGCGAGATCGCGGTGGAGTCGGCGACCTGCAAGCCTCGCGACAGCACATCCGAATGGCTCAACTGTTCGAACCGTCGGGCCATCGGATCCCGGCGCGGATCGGCGTCGTACACGCCGTCCACGCCGTTCTTGGCCATCAGGAGGACCTCACAATGGATCTCCAGCGCGCGCTGCGCGGCCACCGTGTCGGTGGAGAAGAACGGCATCCCGGCACCTGCCCCGAAGATGACGACCCGACCCTTGTCCAGATGCCGGATCGCCCGGAGCGGGATGTAGGGCTCGGCGACCTGCCCCATCGCAATCGCGGTCTGCACCCGCGTCGGCGTACCGCGCTGTTCCAGAAAGTCCTGCAGGGCAAGACAATTCATCACCGTTCCGAGCATGCCCATGTAGTCCGCACGCGAGCGATCCATGCCGCGCTGGGACAGTTCGGCACCACGGAAGAAGTTGCCGCCGCCCACGACGACGGCGACCTGCACGCCGGTGGCGAGAGCAGCTGAGATCTGCCGGGCGATCCCGTCCACCACATCCGGGTCGACCCCCACCCGCCCCGCACCGAACGTCTCACCGGACAGCTTCAGCAACACCCGCCGATAGCGCGGAACCGGGACAGACGAGGAGGCCGCCGTGTCGGTCAATTCCGTCACGTGCGGCCCCCTCGGTGTCACGCTGTGCTGTCCTTACGATCGTTGGCGATCCTGCCCTATGCCCGGCCGACCTCGAAACGGGCGAACCGGGTCACGGTGACGCCCGCCTCGGAAAGCACTTTCTGCATCGTCTGCTTCTTGTGCTCCTCGCGCACCGAGGCCTGCTCGAGCAACGTGGCGTCCTTGAAGAAGCCGTTCACCCGGCCCTCGACGATCTTGCTCATCGCCGCCTCGGGCTTGCCTTCCTCCCGGGCGGTCTCCTCCGCGATCCGTCGCTCGTTGGCCACCACGTCGTCGGGGACCTCGTCACGGCTGACATAGCGAGGGCTCATCGCGGCGATGTGCATGGCGACCGCGCGGGCGACGGGTTCCTCGCCGCCGGAGTACTCCAGGAGCACACCCACCTGCGGGGGCAGATCGGGGTTGCGCCTGTGCAGGTACGTCGCCGTGCTGCCGTCGAACACCACGAAGCGGTTGACGACGAACTTCTCGCCCAGCCTCGCCGCCTGCTCATCGACAGCGGCCTGAACAGTCTGACCGTCGGGCAAGGTCTGCTCCATCAGCGTCGGGACATCATCCGGCTTGGCCGTGGCGATGTGCTCGACGAGGCTGGCCGCCAATGCCTGGAACGTCTCGTTCTTCGCGACGAAATCGGTCTCGCAGTTCAGCTCCAGCATCGCGGTGCCGGACGCGGCGACAAGCCCGTTGGCCGCCGTACGGCCAGAACGCTTGCCGACGTCCTTGGCTCCCTTGACGCGCAGGATGTCGACGGCGGCATCGAAGTCGCCGTCGGACTCCTCCAGCGCGTTCTTGCAGTCCATCATTCCGGCAGCGGTCAGCTCGCGGAGCTTCTTGACATCCGCAGCGGTGTAGTTCGCCATCTCCTCGCTTCTCTCTTCGGTGCAGCTACTGGGACTTCGGTACGGCGGACAGTTGCCGCCGGACCGGTCTGCGTGTCGTCAACGCGGCCGGGCAGGCAGCTATGCCGCGCCCGCCGTGCGATCGGTCACGACTCAGGACGGGACAGCCGCCGGCGGTGCCGCGTCATCACTGTCGGCCTGGGCGGCCGGCGTACCGGCTGGTTCCTCGGTCGCTGCCGAAGATGCGGCTGTCTCGGGTGCCGCGGCGTCGGACGCCGCGGTTTCGGCTGGTGTCTCGGCTGGTGTGGCCGTCGCGGCCGTTGCAGCAGGCGTCGCGGGTGCTGCTGGTGCCTCGGCGGGGGTATCGGTTGCGGCAGCCGGGGCTCCCGTTGCTGCCGTCTCGACCGCCGGCTGGGCCGGGGCGACGTCGGTTGCGTCGGCGGAGGCCGTCTCGACCGTGGCGGTAGCGGCCGGCTTGCCTTCCAGCAACTCCCGCTCCCACTCCGGCATCGGCTCGTCGGTGCCGAGCTGGCCGGACGGCTCCGGCTTGTCCGTGCCGTCGGCCTCGCGGCCGGCGTTCGCTTGCGCGGCGGCACGCGCCATCAGACCGTCGGCCACCGCATCGGCGATGACTCGCGTGAGCAGCGCCGCGCTGCGGATCGCGTCGTCGTTGCCGGGGATCTTGTAGTCGACCTCGTCCGGGTCGCAGTTCGTGTCGAGCACCGCGACGACGGGGATGCCCAGCTTTCGTGCTTCGCCGACGGCGATGTGCTCCTTCTTCGTGTCGATGATCCAGACGGCGCTCGGGACCCGGCCCATGTCTCGGATTCCACCGAGGGTGCGGTCCAACTTGATGCGCTCACGGGACAGTACGAGTTGTTCCTTCTTGGTCATCACCGTGGTGCCGCCGGTCTGCTCGATGACTTCGAGCTCCTTGAGCCGCTGCAACCTCTTGTGCACGGTGGAGAAGTTGGTGAGCATCCCGCCCAGCCAGCGCTGGTTGACGTAGGGCATTCCGACCCGCTGCGCCTGCTCGGAGATCGCTTCCTGCGCCTGCTTCTTGGTGCCGATGAACAGCACCGACCCACCGTGGGCAACGGTTTCGCGGACGAACTCGTACGCCTTGTCGATGTAGGTCAGGGTCTGCTGCAGGTCGATGATGTAGATGCCGTTGCGCTCGGTGAAGATGAATCGCTTCATCTTCGGGTTCCACCGACGGGTCTGATGCCCGAAGTGGACGCCGCTGTCGAGCAACTGCTTCATGGTGACGACCGCCATGTTGGCGCGTCCCTCTCTACGTTCGCGCGGCCGTGGGGCCACGCTGCTCGGTTGTCGCGGTGGTCGGGAGACGCACCGCCCTGGTGTCCGGTCCGCGACTATGTCTGCCCGGCGTACCGGGACCAAGGTGGTCGTGGTCCCCGCTGATGGAGCGGCGGGGAAAGGACACGCGAAGTCGACCCACCGAAGCGGGCCGCCGCGGCGAGTGTACGTGGTCCCGACGGTCGGCGGCCACCACACCGCCTCCGAGCACAGGGCTATGACATTTTCGTTGTCGCCACCGTCGGCCGTCCACAGCCGCCCGGCCATGTCCACAGCCGTCGCCCCCTGATGGCTCCGGCAGTCTGCGTCGGACAGCGTGATCCCCGTGAGACACGTCGTCCGACTCCTGGCCTGCATGCTCGTGGTCCTGCCGTGGCTGCTGGCATCGACCCTCGCCACAGCCGCGGAATGGCTGCTGCCGCTGGCCGGCGAGCCCAGCGTCACCCGCCCGTTCGACCCCCCGTCTACGCCGTACGGCACCGGCCACCGCGGGGTGGACCTCGCGGGGACGCCCGGGCAGTCGGTGCGAGCCGCAGGCGGCGGGACCATCGGCTACGCCGCCCCGCTGGCCGGCCGGGGCGTCGTGACGGTTCTGCACAGCGGCGGTCTGCGGACCACGTACGAACCGGTGACCGCCGCAGTCACGGTAGGTGCGTCGGTGCAGCCCGGTGACCCGATCGGCGTGCTGCAGGCGGGTCACCGCGGATGCCCGGTGGCGGCCTGTCTGCACTGGGGGCTGCTCCAGGCTGAGGTCTATCTGGATCCGATGTCGCTACTGAGCCTCGGCCCGATCAGGCTGCTGCCGTCGGGATCCCGGGTCGCGACGGCACCGGTGGGCGATCCGAACCTGGCCGGCGGTCCGAACCTGGCACGCGATCCGATGCCGGCGAGCCGCGAAGGCTCGTCCAAGCCGTGGCTGCCACCAGCAGTGGCCTTGCTGGCCGGCCTCTCGGCGGGGACGGCGATTCTGCTGGCACACCCGCGTCCGCATCCGCCATAGCCGCCCAGCGCTCGAATGTGCCAGCGCTCGGGGCTGGCCCCCGGTAAGGACTGGCTCAGGCGCGCGGGTGGGCTTGGCGGTATACGGCGGCGAGCCGCTCGACGGAGACGTGGGTGTAGAGCTGGGTCGTGGCCAGGCTCGCGTGGCCGAGGAGATCCTGGACCGACCGCAGGTCCGCGCCGCCTTCCAGGAGATGGGTGGCAGCGGTGTGCCGGAGCCCGTGGGGACCCATGTCCGGCGTACCGGACACGGCGGCCACGAGCCGGTGCACCACTCGCCGCGCCTCGCGGGGATCCACCCGGGCGCCGCGGGCGCCGAGCAGCAACGCGGTTCCGCTGGTAGGGCCGGCCAGGCTTGGCCGTCCCTGTGCGAGATAGATCCGCACCGCGGTTGCAGCGGGCTGGCTGATGGGGACCATCCGCTCCTTGTTGCCCTTGCCGAGCACTCGAAGGAGGTCACGCGTCCCGTCCAGGTCACCAAGATCCAGCCCCACGAGCTCACCAACGCGCACCGCGCTGCCATACAGCAGCTCGATCATGGCCCTGTCACGCAACCCGAGGGGGCTGTCCTCGGATGCCGCCTCCACCACTGCGGCAGCCTGGTCAGGGCGGAGGACTGCCGGTAGGGCCCGCCGGGCCGTCGGGCTGGCCAGCAGAGCGCCCGGGTCGCTGTGCAGCCATCCGGCGTGTGCGGCCCACGCAGTGAATACACGGGCTGCCGCGCCGCGGCGAGCAAGGCTGCTCCGTGCGGCGCCGAGTGTGCGCAGCTTCGCCAGCCAGCTGCGCAGCACCCGGATGTCCAGGTCGGCGAGGCTGGTGCCCGACAGTGCGCTGAGATGCCGGAGCAGCGAGGCGACGTCGGCGGTGTACGCGCGGACCGTGTGGGTCGACAGACCGCGCTCCAGGCGGAGGTACCGCTCGAACGTCGTCAGCGCGCCGGCCAGGTCAGGTGGGAGCTCGGCCGGCATCGCCCGGCGGGAGCCGGTGCCCGGGCGCCGCGTCGTCATACCCACCCGGCGACCGTGCGTCCGGATCGTCCGCGCGTCAAGCATCCCGGCCCCGACACGCAGGCAGCGATCAGGATGGTTTCGCTGCTGGCTGTCCGACGCTCTGGCCGGTGTCGACAAGGTACGGCCCGGCTGTTCCCTTCGCTTGCGGGTTGGGCCAGGATCGCTGACGGATCGGTGACGACGATGTCATCGGCGTACGAACGGAGGAGTTCGTGAGAAGACGCTTGACCTGGGTGGGTCTGCTGGCTGCCATGACAGTCACGCTGACCACCACCCTCGCCGGGCCTGCAGCGGCAGATCCGGAGGGCGAGATCCGCAACGCCGGGGGGGGGCCACTGCCGTGGCCGACAGCTACGTCGTCGTCTTGAACGATACGAGCAGCCTGCGAGCGGCAGGCGTGACCGCAGTGGCCCGACAGATCGCCGACCGCAACAGCGGGTCGGTGAACTACGTCTACGACACGGCGCTGCGGGGGTTCGCCACGACCATGAGTGAGGCCAACGCCCGCCGCGTTGCCGCAGACCCGGCCGTCTCCTACGTGCAGCAGAACCAGACGATCAGGATCTCCGGCACTCAACCCAACCCGCCGTCGTGGGGCCTGGATCGAATCGACCAGCGCAAGCTGCCGCTGAACAACTCCTACACGTACCCGACCACGGCCTCCAATGTGCACGCCTACGTCATCGACACCGGCATCCGGTTCACCCACACCACCTTCGGTGGGCGGGCGACATCCGGCCGGGACACGATCGACAACGACAACGACGCGACGGACTGCAACGGCCACGGCACCCACGTCGCCGGCACCGTCGGAGGCACCGAGTACGGCGTGGCCAAGGGTGTGCAGATCGTCGGCGTGCGGGTGCTCAGCTGCGCCGGCTCCGGAACGACGGCACAGGTTGTCGCCGGGATCGACTGGGTGACCGCCAACGCCATCAAGCCGGCGGTAGCCAACATGAGTCTCGGCGGCGGGCCGGACAGCGTGCTCGACGACGCCGTTCGCGGCTCCATCGCCTCGGGCATCACCTACAGCCTCAGCGCGGGCAACGGAAACGCGTTCGGCCGTCCGAAGGACGCCTGCAAGCAGTCCCCCGCCCGGGTCGCGGAGGCCGTCACGGTCGCCGCCACGGACATCAACGACAATCGGGCGTCCTTCTCCAACTTCGGCACCTGCGTGGACATCTTCGCCCCTGGCGTGAACATCCTGTCCGCCTGGCTCGACAGCGATACGGACACCAACACGATCAGCGGAACCTCGATGGCCGCGCCGCACGTGACCGGTGCAGCGGCCTTGTACCTCACCAATCACCCGACCGCGACCCCGCTACAGGTCCGCAACCAGCTGTCCTCGACAGCCACCAAGGGGAAGGTGAAGGACCCACGCGAAGGCTCGCCGAACAGGCTGCTCTTCGTGGGACTGCTCGGCTGAAACACCGCCC
>JACCXW010000128.1 GCA_013696785.1 Geodermatophilaceae bacterium
GTACCGGGGATCGGCGGGTACGCGGCGGTGTACGTGCCGTTGGTCGGAACGATGATTCCGCAGGCCTGGATCTTGAAGATCTGCGGACGGATGTCGTTGAACAGGTTGAGCGGGTTCAGCGGCAGAGTGGCCTGCCGGATCGACATCGTCTTGCCCTGGATCAGGAACAGACCGGTCAGCGGGTCGGTCGCCTTCACCGAGACCAGGTTGCTGCCGACCCACAGTCCCTGCAGCATCCGGACTGTCGCGACGGGACTGAACGCCACGGCGCCCGGGGTGTTGACGATGACGTCTCCGAGTTGCCCGTCATCGACGCAGGGCCCACGCCCGGTGATGGGCAGCGTGACGTCGGAGTTGGAGCCCAAGCCGTAGATCAGGCTGACGTACTGGTTGTTCGGGTTCAGCCCGGTGGCGGTGCCGTTCCCCGTCAACAGCAGGCCGTTCTCGGACAGGTTGACCGTGGCGCTGACGCCCGACGACGTGCCGGGGATGAACTGGTTGTTTGCGTCGAGCTGGGGGGTCGGCAGCATGTTGACCGTGGCGGTGTCGGGCGAGAGCAGGCTGCCGGCGGACGCGGTGGTCGGGGCGGCGAGCCCGGTGACCAGTGCGACGCCGACGGCGGCGGCCAATACGGCGCTGTGCCGGGTGAGCGAACGTCGATTCATGCGATACTCCTCAGTGCAGCTAGGTCATGTCTGGCCGAAAACGGGGCGGTCCGCGCTCCACTCTCGGGTCAAGTCCTGGTCCCCTCGCGGTGACGCGGGTACGGATCCCAGTGCGATCAGCACGTTCGCTTCGCCTTTCGCCGGGCGTCCCTGCCTGCCTACCGGCCAGGGACTGCGAGGGGGCCGAGGTGGGTGTTTCACGAGCATCGTTGTTCGTATCCCGATCGCGTTGCAATGACGAGGTGCCCGAGATGTCCGTATCCGGACAGCGGTCGCGGATGAACGAGATGGACGATCGAGCCCGGTCTTCCAGGCTGCAAGGGCGGAGCCCCGGCCACGCTGCGTCATGGCCGATCCCCTGCGGTGCCCCCGCACCCGTTGTGCGTAACCAAGCCGCCAGACATGGCTCCACCGCGTGACTTCGGCCCAAAGTCCTTAACTTTGCGGGCACGTTGAGTTCATGTCTCGTTGCCCGACCAGGAGTGCATTGCGTTGGCAGCCGGTCGCTGAACGTGACAGGCTGCAGAGGCTCGATTCCGGGGGGTACGGAGGTCTGGAATTTGGTGCATCAGTCCCTCCTGCGCGGAACGGCCAGCGGTCTACCCAGATCGGTGGCAGCGCTTCCGCCAGATGCCATCACCGTGCTGGACGAGATTGCCGCCGCCGGCGAACAACCGTCATCCGTGCTCGCCAGCCGGTGCTCGATGTCGAACGACCGCATTGGTGCCGCGGTTAGCGCTTTGGTCCAAGCCGGCCTGATCTCGGTCTTCCGCGGCCCGGCCGGACAGCCCCTGGTGCGACTCACTGCGCACGCCTCGGTGCGCGGGCTGCTGCGTCATCCCGTTGCGGCTACGGCGTCGCAGGGGACGAAGCAGCTGCTCGAGGCCCGGGCCAGCCTCGAGGAGATGCAGGAGGTCCTGCGGGAGTTTCCGGTCGGTGTCGAGCGGATGCTCACCCCGGAGCAGCTGGCCGAGACCATGCAGGAGATCGCGTTGGGGACCCGCAAGGAGGTCATCAGCGTCCTCGCCGGGCCGGCCCCGACGCCGGAGATGCTGGCCGACAGCCAGGACCGCGACGTCGAGTTGGTGCAACGGCTCGTGAAGGTCAGATTGCTCTACCCCGTGGAACACGCTGGATTGGAGCACGTTGCGCGCTACGCCGAGGAGCTGGCCGAGGCCGGCGCCGAGGTCCGGTTCGCCGACCGCCTGCCGCATCGACTGTTGGTATTCGATCAGCGGGTGGCGGTGGCGCCGCTGGACTACAGCGACTCCGGGCACGGAGCGATGGTGGTTCGCGAACCCATCTTGGCGCGCAGTCTCGGACACCTGGCAGCGACCATGTTCCGCCGCGGTCGACGACTGGAAGAAGCGCTCGCGGGCGACGACAAGCCGTCGGGGCCATCGCCCGTCGACCGACGGGTCCTGATGCTGATGGGTTCAGGACTGGCCGATGCGGCTTGCGCGAGTCGGCTCGGGGTGACGGACCGAACGTTCCGACGATATGTCGGTTCGCTGCTGAATCGCCTGGGCGCGAGCAGCCGGTTCGACGCCGGCGTCAAGGCCGTCGAGCAGGGCTGGATCTAGCGCCGACTCGATCGAGTCGGGCGCGGGTGTTGGAAGGCCTGGGTGTGCTGTGCTCGGGTCTGGAGGTGCTTGGAGTCCGGTGGTGTCCGTACGGAGCTACCTTGGTGCGGCGCTCCAGGTCCCGGGGTTGTCCGGCCGCAGCGGCCCGGAGGCGGAACTGACCAACCGACGGCGTGGTGCGTCGGCGCAGGTCTACCTGGCTGTCAGGTCCAGTCCGGCCAGCAGAGGATGCAGTCCGAATCGGAGTTCGGCCCACTTGCCTGGCCCGCGCTCGCCGCTGTCGGCGAAATGACCGCCAAGGTACCCGCGAACAGGATCACTGCCGCGAATCGCGCTACTCGGCTCATCGTCGCTCCCTTGGTTCGTGGCCCTGCCCCTAACAGACAGTGTCCACATCAGTGAATATCGTGACAATGGGTCATCAACCGGTTGCGCGCAACCCCCTGATCTGGCGGGTGTCCGAATCCGGACATACCCCCGCTTGTCGTCACCCTGCGTTTGCGTGGCGTTGACTATCCACAGGTTGACCGCCCGGCTGAGGGCAGGGCCTTAACTCCCTGATGATGGTCGTGGCACGTCCACGAACGGCCGACGGCGAAGCCGTCCTCAACGACAGGCGCGTGGGGGGAGTCCAGATGCCGCATTGCGCCGATCCTCGGCGATTCTGGGGGCATCAATGCACTTGTCGACGGCCTCCGACGGGTAGGATGAAGCAGACAATCCAGCCTGTCGGCCGTTCAGCGGCCGTTAGGGACATGAACTCTCGTC
>JACCXW010000130.1 GCA_013696785.1 Geodermatophilaceae bacterium
CCCTGGTTGGGCAGGCCGACCTCGTACGCGTCGGGGTACATCAGCGCCCAGTGGACGTCGACGCTGTCCCAATCCTTGACTGTCGCATTGAGCTCGCCGCCGACGTACTGGATCGGCTTGCCGACTCGGGGCAGCAACGGCTCGAGCCGGGGGAAGAGAGATTCGGGGGAAGCAGTCATGTCCGCCCCAGGGTAGCGCCGGAGACGAGAGGCTCAGGTCAGCAGCAGCTTCTCCAGCCGACGGCCCGCCACCCGCAGGCCGATCAGCCCCATCACCACGAGATACCCAATGTGGATGACCACTGTCCCGTCGACCAGCCCGGTGGTAAGGCTCCGGATCAGCTCGACGGCGTGGTACAGCGGCGTACACACGACCACCGCCTGCAACGCGGACGGGTAGGTGGCCAACGGGTAGAACGTCGTGGCGAACAAGAACATCGGCAGGATGCAGAGCTGGACGAACTCGAAGTCCTGCCAGCCGGGCATGTACGTCGTGGCCGCCATCCCTACGGCAGCGAAGCCGAACCCGATCAGTACGGCGGCCGGCAGTACCAGGACTGCCCACGGCGAGCCGACCAGACCCAGCGCCAGCATGACGGCCAGGAAGGTCGTGGAGTAGATCAGTCCGCGAATCAGAGCCCAGGTGATCTCACCTGCCGCGACATCGCCGGGTGACATCGGCGTGGACAAGATCGCGTCGTACGTCTTGGCGTACTTGAGCTTGAAGAAGATGTTGAACGTCGAGTCGTACACGGCACCGTTCATCGCCGACGAGGCCAGCAGGGCTGGAGCAACGAACGCCGTGTACTCAATCATTCTGCCGTCCAACGAGACGGTCCCAACGAGGGCCCCTAGCCCAATTCCGATGGATAGTAAGTAAAAGAATGGCTCGAAGAAGCCGGAGACGATGATGACCCAGCTACGCCGGTAGACGAGCGCGTTGCGCTCGACCATCAGGCTGGCCCGCCGCGCACTGGTGCCAGGCAACGGGACGATCCGGGCAAGCAGGGTCTCCGAACCGCTGCCTGGACGTAGCGTCGTGGTCATCCCGTGGACTCCAGCCGACGGCGGAAGAAGAACATTGCCGCCGTGACCCCAGCGACGATCCAGAGCGACAGGTACCCGATGTGCAGCAGCGCATCGGCCAGCGTCTGCGTCCCGGCCACCAGCGCGCGGCACAGCTCTACGCCGTGCCACAACGGGGTGGCGTAGGCCACCGGTTGCAACACGTCGGGCAACTGACTCACCGGGAAGAAGGTGCCGGAAAACAGGAACATCGGCACGATGACGAAGCGCTCCAGCGCCGCGAATCCTGAGGGCTTCTCGTAGCCGGAGGAGAACGCGAAGATCGGGGCCGCGTATGCCATCCCGCACAGCGTCGCGGCGGGCAGCGCCAAGAGCGCCATCGGACTGGCGACCGCGCCGAACAGCGCGATGACCGCCAGGTAGATGGCGGCAGAGCTGGTCACCCGAAACACCACCCACAGCAGATGGCCGAGGAGAATGTCACTGACGCCTAGCGGCGTCGCGAGCATTGCGTGATAGGTCCGCACCCACTTGATCGCGCCCATCACCGGGTACATCGACTCGAAACCCGCAGTCTGCATAGCGGTCGCGGCCAGCAGCCCCGGAGCCAGGAAGAGCAGATATGCGCCGTCCAGGCGGCCGCCGTCGTCGACGAGTGTGCCGAGACCGATCCCCATCGCGGCGAGAAACAGCACCGGGGTGAGAACGCTGGACACCACGGTCCCCCGCCAGGTCCTGCGGTACTGGAAGGCCCAGAACCCGAACGAGGCACCCACCCGGTCCAGTGACCCCGGCACGTGTCGCTGACGCAGAACGGCGGTCGTATCGGGCTGCACTAGTCGACCAGCGTCCGTCCGGTGAGACGCAGGAAGACATCCTCCAGGGTGCTCCGTCGGACCAGCGTCGACACCGGCAGCAGGCCGCGCTGGTAGACCGCCGCCGTCGTGCCGTCACCGTCGTCGGTGTAGAGCAGCAGCCGGTCGGGGAGCACCTCGACCCGATCGACGAGGCCCTCCACCTTGTCGGCGTACACATTGTTGTCCTCGTCGGGACCGAATCTGAGCTCGAGGACCTCACGGGTGCTGTACGTGGCGATGAGCTCGCGTGGGCTGCCTTCGGCGGCGAAGCGGCCCTTGTCCATGACCACGAGCCGGTCGCAGAGCTGCTCGGCCTCGTCCATGTAGTGGGTGGTCAGAACAAGCGTGACGCCGCGTTGCTTGAGCCGGAACAGCCGGTCCCAGAGCGAGTGCCGTGCCTGCGGATCCAGCCCCGTCGTCGGCTCGTCGAGCAACAGGATGTCGGGGTCGTTGATGAGTGACCGGGCGATCGTGAGCCGGCGCTTCATGCCGCCGGACAGCGGCTCCACCTTGTCCTTGGCGCGATCGGTGAGCTGGACGAAGTCGAGCAGCTCGTCGGTCTTGGCGCGCACCGCGGCGCGGGACATCCCGAAGTACCGGCCGTAGATCAGCAGGTTCTCGCGGACGCTCAGTTCGGTGTCCAGCGTGTCCTGCTGCGGCACGACGCCCAGCCGGGCGCGGATCGCGGGTCCGTCGGCGCCGGGATCCATCCCGAGGATGCGCAGCGTCCCCTCGGTCGGCGGTGACACGCAGCCGATCATCCGCATGGTCGAGGACTTGCCGGCGCCGTTCGGGCCGAGGAAGCCGAATGCCTCACCACGGGCGACATCGACGTCGATGCCGTCCACCGCGGTGAACTCCCCGAAGCGTTTGGTCAGTCCGCGGGCGTGGATGAATGCCGCGTCGAGGGAATCATCCACAACCTCGACGGTAGCCACGGGTACCGACAGTTGTCGCCTCGATTCCGGCACACTCACACGTCAGGGAAGAACAAGCCGATCTCGCGGGCGGCCGACTCGGCCGAGTCCGACCCGTGGACGATGTTGTTCTGTACGGCGAGGGCGAAGTCCCCGCGGATGCTGCCGGTCGCGGCCGCAACTGGATCGGTGGCGCCGGCCAGTTGGCGAAAGGCGCTCACCGCCCGCGGTCCCTCGGCGACGAGGGCGACGAGGGGCCCGGACGTGATGAACTCCACCAGATCGGCGAAGAACGGCTTGGCCTCGTGCTCGGCGTAGTGCCGCTGCGCGGTGTCGGGATCCAACGTGCGAAGCTCGAGCGCGAGCAGGGTCAAGCCCTTGCGCTCGATCCGCGAAATCACCTCCCCGACGAGCCCGCGGCCGACGCCGTCGGGTTTGATGAGGATCAAGGTGCGTTCGGACACGGGCTCTCCAGGGGTACGACGAGGCTTGCAGCAGGAACCGCCGAGCTTATCCGGCGCCGACATCAGGTCGGTCCGCCCGGCCGCGCAGTTGACGCTGCACCCGGATCGTGTACAGCCAGATGACCCCGAAGACCGCGCCGAGGAAGAACATGGCGGGCACGATGAAGCCGGTCGCGATGAAGGCAATCTGCGCTACCGATCCAGCCGCCAGTCCCCACCGTTGTCGTTGCATGCCGGCCAGTACGACGAGCGTGGCAGCGAGTCCGAGTGTGACGGCGAGGTCAATGCCAGTCACCCCGCCGTCGTCCTGGGCCACCGTGCGAGGGACGAGGAGCAGGGTCAGGGCCTCCAGCCCGAGCGTGGCGGCGTACACGCCGGCCATGACCCGGTCGACCCGGGCGACGTCGGGGTTCACGCGGGGGCACCGAGGAGCACTCTGGCCTCCCCGGCCGTGATCACCGACCCAGTGACGAGGATCCCACTGCCGCCGTACGCCTCGACGTCCTCCTCTGCCAACCGGACGGCGGTGTCGAGCGCATCGTCGAGCCGCACCTCGACGGTGACCCGATCTGCCCCGAACACGTCGACGGCGATCGCCGCCAGTTCGTCCGCCGGTAGGCACCGCGGCGAGGAGTTGGCGGTGGCGACGAGCTGCGCCGCAACCGGCTCGAGGATTTCCAGCATGTGCCGCACGTCCTTGTCAGCCATGCAGGCGACCACCGCGACCAGACGCTGGAAGTCGAAGGCCTCCTGGACCGC
>JACCXW010000135.1 GCA_013696785.1 Geodermatophilaceae bacterium
AGCACGATGTCGTGGCCCGCGCGGAAGCCGTGGCGCTGAAGCTCCGGCCGGCGGAAGGCGACACTGGGGAAGTACATCCAGTTCCCGCGCAGCAGGGAGGCCGCCAGCGCCTCGCCGCCCATGAGCCGCCGACCGCTCACGCGTGGTGCCGTCAGCCGCTTGATCCGGTCCGCCGGCGGGAGCACCGGCCCGCCACGCTCGTCGACGACCTGCACCGCGGGGTGGATCCAGGCCGCGGTCGGCTCGTGGCGCGCCGCCTCGAGCACCGCCGCCACGTAGTGCGGCTGCAGCCGATCATCGGCGCCGAGGATGACGACGAGGTCCCCGGTTGCCTCCGTAGCGCAACGCTGGAAGTTCCGGTTGATGCCCAACCGCCGCTCGTTGACCAGATAGCGGACACGATCATCGCCGAGGGCTGTGAGCCAGCGGGCCAGCTCATCGCCCTGGCCGAGGTCCACGCCGTCGTCGACGACGGTGAGCCGCCAACTCGGGTCGGTCTGCGCCATCACGCTGGTCACCGCCTCGCGGAGCAGCGGGCCGTCGCCGTACGCCGGCAACATCACGTCGACCAGCACGCGGTCAGGCTATCCGAGGGCCCGGCGCCGGGCCCGTCGTCGCCAGGCAGGCGGGAACGCGAGCAGCATCAGCGCGAGGACGCTCGCGCCGCTTAGCCAGGTGCCCAAGGTGCGACCGTCAGGCGTATAGCGCACGACGATGTCGTGCCGGCCGGGCGGGACGTGGACGGCCACCGCGGCATGCTCGGCGTCGACCAGCTCGACCGATTCGCCGTCCACCTGGGCGCTCCACCCGGACTGGATCGAATCCGCGACGACCACGTACCCCGCGCCCTCGGCGTCGACCTGCACCCTGATCGTGTCGCCGGAGTCCTCGACGACCTCGACGGTGGCCGGCGCGCCGTCGACGGGTTCGCCCGGCGCCCCGAGTACAACGGTGTCATCGGGATAGCGGTTGCCGGCCACGAAACCGGCCCGCTCCTGCGCGTCGTCGATCACGAGTGTGCTGGAGGCCCAGCGAATCCTCGGCAGCGCGGTCAGCCGCTCGTAGACCGCGACGCCGTCGGCGACCTGGACGAGTCGCAACCCGTCCTCGGCTGGTTCCACGACGACCAGTTCGGCCCCGCCGTCGCGGGTCCCCACCTCGAGCTCGGGACCACCCTCGAAACGCACGACGACCGTCCACGGGCCCGGCCGGTCCGCGGCGTCCTCGGCCGCGAGCGGCAGGAACAGGACGGCCGGTAGCCCCAGCCGGGGCAGCGTCGCCCGCGGCCGCAGCACCGGCCGCTCCCCGCTGACCACGACATCTCCTGCAGCGTCGGTGATCGTGACGGCGAACCGGCTCTGCGCCGTGAACGGGGCCCGCGCCGAGGTAACCGGGATGCCGATGCCGCGCAACGCCGTCGGCTCGATTGTCGTCGTGAGATCGGTCCCGGGCGCCACGGTCTGCGACCCGGTGGCACGGTTGACCTGGACCTGGGTGCCGGGCACGGGGAGGAAGTCGGCCGACACGTAGTACCGCGCGGCCAGTCGGTCGAGTCCAGGCAAGGACGCGTACTCGGGGCGTCTGGCGTCCAGCGCGGCGATGGTCGGCGTCGCCAAGGTGTTCGGGTCGATGTTCTGCAGCACCTGTAGCCAGGTGGGGGCCAGGAAGCTGTGGCCGCCGATGCTGGCCAAGCCGTAGGCGTCCGTGCTGCTCGGGATGAGGACATCGGCTACGGGGGCTACTCGGGAGCCAGCGGCGTTCTCGATCAGGAATTCGTGGGTCGCCGTGACGGGGTAGAACTCGTCGGGATCACCGGTCGGCCAGAAATTCTGGACGGCGAGCAAAGCCTGCCCCGCGACAAGCAACGGCAACACCACGACCGCGGCCAACGCGGCGGCTCGCCATCGGTCGGCCGCGAGGATCAGGACCACGGCCAACGCGGCGGCTGCGCACGCGATCACCACATCGGTGCGCACCTGGCTCCCGAAGTCTGGGACCTGCACACGGTCCACGACGTACCCGACCGCCAGAAGGCCGGCCAGGCCAACGACCAGAGCCGCCCGCTCCAGCCAGATCCGCCGGTCCCTCCGCGGTTGGTCGGCCCGTTCCCGGCGAACTTGCAGCTGCCGGCTCACGGCATCGAATCCCAGTCCGGCAAGGGCGGCCGCGGCGAAGCCGAGCACCGAGCGGATCCGTCCGATCGGGTTGCCGTCGAATATCGGCAGGTGCGCGATCACGCCGGACAGCGGCCCCTGGAGGAACACCAGCCATACCGTGACCGCGCAGACGCCGACGAGGAACCAGCGCGCACCGCGCGGACGCTCCACGGGTGCGCGGCGAAGCACGGCCAGCGCGACGAGCAGCAGTGCCACCGTCCCGACGTAGGTGTGGATCTCCACCGGGTTCAGGTCACGGCTGAACGGCGAACCGGGGCCGGCGACGTTGGCGAACCATGCCTGCGGGAAGACCGCCGTGACGGCGTACTTCAGTGGCGTCGTCGAGAAGAACCCCTCATCGCGGTAGGACAGATCCAGCCCCGTGACGTAGGCCGCGAAGGGCAGCAGCTGTACGGCGGTGAGCCCGACACCTACCAGCACGCCCGCTGCCGCGAGCAGGCCATGGCGCACCGACGTCGCCAGCCCGTGTAGGCGGCCATCTGCGAGCAGTCGGACCAGCACGTAGCCGGCGGCGGCGTACAGGGTCAGCCCTGCCACGGCCGGAAAGCCCCCGAGCAGCAGGCCGGCGACCGCGACCGCGATGGGTACCGCCGACCGGGCGGTGCGCATCTGCAGAAAGCGTTCCAACGCCCAGAACAGCACCGGGATGAACGCCCCGACCCGGGTCTGCGGCCAGTTCACCCAGGCGATCATGTAGCCGCTGGACACGAACGCCAGGCCGCCCAGCAACGCCGCCGCCCAGCCGCAGCGCAGCCGGCGCAGGAACAACGCCATCCCGCCGATGGCCACCGCGATCGTGAGCAGCTGGGTGTAGCCCACGGCCAGCCAGGTCGGTAGCGCCCAGTAGGGCAGCGACAGCGGACTGAACAACCCGAGTGACGGGACCGCCGACAGCGGGCCACCGCCGGAGCGGCCCGGCGCCCAGCTCGCGATATCGCCGTCGGTCAGCCGCTGCCGAAACTCCGAGTACGCGGGCATCAGTCCGTCGACGTTGTCGCGGACGAAGATGTTCTGCACCGTCTGGTCCAGCGGTGCGGCCCGGGCGTACGGCGGCGAGAGTTGGATCAGGTCGATCCCGACGAAGGTGCGCAGCCCCAGCAGCGACGGACCGAGGGTGACCACGACGAACGCGGCGATGGCAACCCAAGCAGCCACAGTGCCGGCGTCGGGCCGGGGCCGCCGGGTGGTCTCGGGCTTTGCTTCGGGGCCTGCACCCGTCCCCCGTGGCCCCCTCACATGGGCACCCTAACCAGTGGTCTGGCTCCCGCCGGCTGCCAACGCTCAGGTCTCAGTTGTCCATTGCCGTCCGTTGCGCCCTGAGCAGCATCCGGATCTGGCCGGTGTCGAGCGGGTCCGTGATGCCGTACACATCCACCGACCCCAGATATGAGCGGACCCGGACGTAGCAGCGCTGGTACAGCACGTCGCTGCCCTTAGCGGCAGGGAAGTAATAGCAGGGTGTGGTCGGCAGTTCAGGGACGACGAACGTTGTGCGGTTGTCGAACTCCGTTTCCTCAATGCCCCGAAACGCCTGATATGCGGCGTCGGCCTCCGGCAGGGACCCGAATTCGTAGACCACGGCCTGATAACCCAGCCCGTCCACGTCATTGCTCTGATTGAGGTAGGTCCCGACGAACCCGTTCGCCATCAGAATCTGCTGCTCGGTGTCCGGGGCGAGGGCGACCCTGAGGTAGCTGTCCAGGTCGTAGCTGCCGGTGTAGTTGGTCGACTCCCCCGGGGTGTCGATGACGCGTCGCGCCAAGTTGAACGGGTCGGGGTTCAAGGCCGGGACCCGGGGCTGCGGCGTGGGAGTGAAGTCGGCAAGCAGCTCTGCCTGTTCAGCCAGGACCAGCGTGGCGTTCTGCGCCGCCTGCTCCGCGTCCACGTCGGCATGGAAGACGTAGACGAGCATCCGCTCCATCGGCACGAGGATCTGCAGGCTGACGGAGTCCCCACCGTCCTGGTCCGCCGTCCGCTCCAGCGAGAGGACCCTGGCATCAGGGGCGTCGGGCAGCTCACCTGCCTCGTAGCCTTCCACCGCCAGCGAGCCGGCGAGCGCGTCCGCTGCAGCCGCCGCCGAGTCAGGGTCTGACATCTCGGCGACGAACACCGTGCTCGCCCGGACATCGGGCGCGGTCTGGCAGGACGCCCACCCGGCGACGAAGCCGTACTGGGTGAGCGTCGGCACGGCGGTCCCGGCGATGAACAGACCTCCCGCCCCCTCGGTCTCTTCGGGATTCACGAACGGCCCGGACGGGGTGCAGGTCTCGACCAGGTGCGGCAACAGCTGGCCGACGAGCACGACGGCGCCGGCGATCCGATGGGATTCGGTGACGGTGCCGGGACCGAATCGGGGCGGCGGCGTCGGCGTCGCGGTGGTGGGTGTGGGGGTGCCGGTGGAGACCGGCGCAGGCCTTCCCTGGCCGGGAATCTGAGCCGAGCAGGCAGTCAGCACACCGAGGCACAGCAGCGCGACGGGCACCGACAGACGACTCACGACTGGAACCCTAGCCAACGCGGCCTGATGGCACGGGACCTTCGCCGGCCGCTGGACATCCGCAGCGGCGTAGCCGAGCCTGTGCTCTGGAGGCCGCATGCGGAACGGACACGGACGAGTCACTGCGCCGGCCCTCATCGCCGTCCTCGCCTTGCTGGGGGCCTGCGCCCCAGGCCCGTCCGAGCAAACCGCGCCCCGGGACCCGTACGAGGCTTTTCGCGGCATCCTGCTCGACGATCTCGAACTCGAGCACCGGTCCGTCGTGGTCGATGAGATTCCCGAGCTGGCGGAAACAGGCCCGGCGTATCAGGTCGTGCCGCCGAGCGTCGCCGATCTGCGAGCACTCGCCGAAGCGCACGCCGGCGGTCCGGTTCAGCCCGGGCTGCCGCCGCGAGCCACGACCGGCGATCTGACGGGCTTCGACGCCGGCGACGGCTGGTTCACCTTCTACACCGACTTCTTCGGCCAGGCAGGCGCCGTCGGCGAGAGCTGGTCCTGGGTACAAGAGGCGTGGAGTGCCAGCCAGATCCCGCAGCGAGAAGCACCGGTCGAAGGCCCATGCCCAGCAGGCACCCCGCTGCACGAGGAGGCCGTCCGCGCATTCTTCACGCGGCTCGGGATCGATGTCGAGATCGCCTCGGGGGGTTACTGCATCGGCAAGGACATCCACGTCCAGCTGGGGCTGTCGGTGGACGGCCACCCGCTGCTCGGCCCGTACGCGGGCGCAACAGTCAACGGTGCGGGAGAGGTGGTCAGCGCGTCCGCGTCCCTGCTGCATCTGCAAGCTATTGGTGACGTGCCACTGGCACCTGTCGACGAGGTGCTGCGCAGGCTGGTGCACGGACCAGGGCTGGTAAGTGGCACGTGTCACGACTCGTGCAGCATCACGACGGCAGGTGCATCCCTCGGTCTGGCGCTCGTTCGCAACGGCAGCATCGGCTCCGGTCACGATCACACGCCCGGCGGGATCGTGGACCGTCCATTGCTGCAGACGCTCCTCCCCGCGCTTCGCCTGCCGGCGACCTCAGTGACCTCACCGGAAGGTCGCGGCGCGCTGTTCAGCGGGGTCCTGGCGGTCTCCTCCGCCGTGCTCGTCGACGATCCGGAGGACGGCGACGCCGCACGGCTCGCCGACGAGACCTCGGTCGTGTACCAGAGCGATGCGCAATCCTGCATCGGCAACAGCCTTTACGAGGTAGGACTCTGCGTCTCCAATCCGGCTCCCGTCGCCGGCAATCCCGTACTGCTGACAATCGACAGCGAGCGCTACGAGCCGGTCGGGGCGAGCGGCTGCGACCCGCTCGTCACTCTGGACCCGGGTGACGGAACGCCGGCGACATCGTTCGTCCCTCGTGCCGGGACTTTGCTCACCGGGCGGGTGGCGCACAGATACCCAGAACCAGGGACCTACACGGTGAAGGTGCATGCGGCTTCCCGGTGCGAACATCCCGCTCCAGGGGGTGGGACCGAGCCGGAGTACGACTACGCCGAGCAGCTCAGGATCATGGTCACGCCATAAGTCTCAGGGTGCGGCGGTGCCAATACCCCCTCGGCGGCGGCGGGCAGCAAGCACTCCCGCGGCGGCCAGGCCGAGGTCGGTCACCGTCAGGAGCACCCGGGAGATCAACGCCACAAGGAGCGCCGCTGCCGGATCGAGGACCGAGGCCAGTCCGAGGACCAGGACGCCCTCCCGCACCCCCGCTCCGGCCGGGGCGATGACGAACAGGAAGCCGCTGACCCAGGCCAGCGCGAAGATGCCGATGTTCAGCAGGGGCGAGGTGTCGCACGAGCAGGTCGAGGCTACGAGCAGGTGCAGATGCAAGCCGAACAACGCCCAGGCGGCCATCATCCACAACCCTGCGATGGCCATGCCGCGGGCGCTCGAGCGGGGCAGCGCAAGGCCGCGGCGGATCAGCCGACCGGCGAGTGCGGCCAGCCATTGCTGCACCTGCGGGTGCAGGAAGGCCAGTAGCGCAACTGCGGCGAGGGCCACCCAGCGGTACTCCGCGAGCAGGCCGTCGGAGGCAAGCGGCAGGATCGCCGCGGCAACACCGGTGCCGGTCACGGCAGCCAGCACGAGCATCAACGTGGCAGCGGCGCCGGAATTGGCCCGCCGTACGCCGTACTCGCGGCCCAACTCCATCTGCGCCATGACCGGCCAGATCGAGCCAGGCAGGTACTTGCCGAGCTGGCCGAGGAAGAACACCCGGCCCGCCGCCGTCAGCGGCAGCGGCGTCCCGAAGTCTGCGAGCAGCGCCCGCCATGCCAGCATCGTCGCGTAACTCGCCGCCGTGCCCGCCACGAATGAACCGACCGCGGCCAGCACCGACAGCTTGGACAGCGCCTCTCCAACGTCGTCACGGCGTAGCCAGATCACGACGACTGCCGCCGCCACGCCGACGGTGACGAAGGCGATCGTCAAGACCTGGCGGAGGAGGCGCGGCCGGGTGGCCGCAGCGGGGGTCACGGTCGAAGGGTAGTCAGCACCGGCGGATCCACCTGGCGGCACGACCGTAGAATGCCGCTCGGCAGTCGGCGGAAAGGACATCGCGCGTGCGGGTGTTGGCCTGGGGGACGTACGACGTCCGAACCCATCCGCGGGCCGGCATCCTCATCGAGGGCCTTCGCGCCAGCGGGGTCACGGTGGAGGAGGTACGTCGTCCGCTCGGACTCTCCACTGCGGAGAGGGTCCGGCTCCTGCAGCAGCCGTGGCGGCTGCCCGGGCTGCTCCTCAGAGTGCTTCGGTGCTGGTCCTGGCTGGCCCGACACGGTCTGCGATCTGCGCGTGCACGTCCACCAGACGTCGTCCTCGTCGGATATCTCGGTCACTTCGACGTGCTGCTGGCGCGGTTGCTCTTCCGCCGGAGGGCGATCGTCCACGACATGCTCATCTTTGCCTCGGACACCGCGAAGGACCGCGGCGCGGGCGGGATGAAGCAACGCCTGCTGAGGGGTCTGGACCGGCTCGCCGTCGCGGCCAGCGACGTCGTCGTCCTGGACACCGATGAGCACGCAGACATGCTGCCGTCGCGGCAGCGTGCCAAAGCGTGCGTCGTGCCGGTCGGCGCCCCGGCGGTCTGGTTCGCCTCGCGGCGCGCCGTCGAGCACGAGGACGACCTACTCCGGGTCGTGTTCTTCGGACTCTTCACTCCGTTGCAGGGCGCGGTGACCATCGGAGAGGCCGCCGGGCTGCTCGCCGACGAGCCGGGCATTCAGCTGTTGATGATCGGCAGCGGCCAGGACCTGGCCGGCGCTCAACAGGCTGCTGCGGGCAACCCGTCGGTGCGCTGGGTGCCGTGGGTCGAGTCGGAGGAGCTGCCCGCGACGGTCGGCGCCCACGACGTCTGCCTCGGCATCTTCGGAACAGGCGACAAAGGCCACCGGGTGGTGCCGAACAAGGTCTTCCAGGGGGCGGCCGCCGGCTGCGCGCTCGTCACCTCGGATACGCCGCCCCAACGCCGTACCCTCGGTGACGCGGCCTGTTTCGTCCCGGCTGGAGACGCCGCGGCGCTGGCCGATGCGCTTCGACGCCTGCGTGCGGACCGGGCAATGCTGGTCGCCATGCGCTCGGCCGCTGCTACCGTGGCCGATCGGCGGTTCAGCCCACCTGTCATCGTCGAGCCCCTTCTCACTCGGCTGTTTGCCCGCTGACCGCTTGCCTGGAGGACTGTCGCTCGTGTCTGCGCCCCCGCTCACACCCAACGCCTGGCTGCGCTACGACGTGGTGTCCCGCCTGCTCCCGCCCGGGGGCGGCAGCCTGCTGGAGATCGGTTGCGGGCAGGGCGGTTTCGCCGCCCGCCTGGCAACCACCTACGACTACCTCGGGGTCGAGCCGGACGGTACGTCGTACGCCACCGCCAAGGCGCGCCTCCGCGCGGTCGGACGCGGCGAGGTCCGGCACGGGATGAGCTTCGATGTCGTGGAACCCGACCGGCGCTTCGACCTGGTCTGCGCCTTCGAGGTTCTCGAGCACATCGACGACCAGGAAGCCGCCGTTCGCAACTGGATGGACAGCATCAACCCCGGCGGGCACCTGCTGATCAGCGTTCCGGCCTTCCAGGAACGTTTCGCCAAGGCCGACGTCTTCGCGGGGCACTTCCGGCGCTATTCGCCGGAGCAGATGACCGACCTCCTGCGACGAAGCGGCCTCGAGGAGATCACGACCGTCGTGTACGGCGTACCGCTGGGCTACGTCCTGGAACACGGGCGCAACTTCCTGCTCGGCCGCCGGCTCGAGTCGGCGCAGACGGTCGCACCCGGTGCCGCGTCGGACCACTTCTCGCCGACCGTGACCGCCGCTCCCGATGTGATGGAGGAGCGGACCGCCGGGAGCGGCAGGGTCTTGCAGCCGAAGGACTGGATGGGCCCGGCGACCCAGGTGCTGACCGCGCCGTTCCGGCGGATCCAGCGCCGTTTCCCCACCCGCGGCACCGGGCTGGTCGCCCGCGCCCGGGTCCCCGGTCCCCCGTCCCCCGAGTAGCTGTCGGTACCCGCGCTCCGACTAGGGCGAGCGCCAGTCGCCGGCGATCACCCGATCGCCCGCGATCCCGTACTCGACGGACCCGTCCGACGCGCCGTCGTTGTCGTAGTCCAGGTACCAGGTGCCGGTCGACGAGCGGAACACGCCGATCGAGTCGGCCCCGTCGCCGTCCCAGTCGCCGACCACGGGCCCGTCTTCACCGCGGCCGAAGCTGAGGCTGACATCGGTGCGGCCGTCGTTGGTGTTGTCGAGATACCAGGTGTTGTTGCTCGGGCGGAAGACGCCGACCGACGCCGTGCCGTTGCCGTCCCAGTCTCCGACGACCGGGATGTCGGTCGGTACTCCGTACGTCACCCGGGTGTTCGTCCCCCCGTCGCGGCCGATGTCGAGCATGAACATCCCGTCGGAGGCACGGAAGACGCCGATGTCCGCGCGGCCGTCGCCGTTCCAGTCACCGGTCAGCGGCAGGTCCGTGGCCAGCCCGTACCGCACGACCTGATCCGACCCGCCGTTGGCGTCATAGTCGAGGTGCCAGGTTCCGGCCGACGGCCGGTAGACCCCGATCCCTTCGCCGCCGTCACCGTCCCAATCGCCGGACACGACGAGGTCCGAGCTCAGGCCGTAGGACACCGTCCGGTCGCTGACCGCGTTTCGATTGAAGTCCAGGTACCACTTCGCCGACCCCGTGACGTCGCGGACGGCGCCAACGCCGTCGCTGCAGTTGTGGCTGCGGTACGTCGGGCCGTTGTAGGTGTAGCTCCGGTCTATCGGGCGACCGTTGAAACTCACGTGCTGGTCGACGCCGTCGAGTTCCTGCTCGTAGTGCAGGTGCGAGCTGGTGGCTCCAGTGCTGCCGACCGTCCCGATCTGCTGCCCGCGCCGGACCGGTCCGTTGCCGACCGTGATGGTGTCCAGATGCAGGTAGCGGGTCGCCCAGCCGTCGGCATGCTCGATCACGACGTAGTTCCCGGCGCCCTCGGCGCCGAGTGCGCCTGGCGCCCGGGGGTTGATCGGTGGGTCGGCCTGCTGCCGGGCCCCGGTCAGCGGATGGATGGTGGCGATCCCGCCGTAGCTCGCCACGACCCCTTTGCCGAGGTCGTCATCGCCGGAGCCTTGATTCCAGTCGGTCGCGTAGTCCCCGTCGCCGTGGTAGGCGTGCGTTGCCACCTGCCAGTCCTGTCCGCAGGGAAACGGCATCTCGAACAGCAGCTGCGCGGTACCCGCCGACGCCGGCTGGACGGTGAGTCCTTGACCGGCCACGACGCACGCGACCACGAAAAGCAATCGACGGGTTCTCATACCGTGCCTTCCGGACACGTCGGCCGCTACCGACGCCCGGTTCAGCCCACATCACACAGAGTCGTGTGACGTCTACGTCCTGTCAAGGAGGAGTCATCGGGACTGCGCGCGCTGACGGTCTCGACAGCGATGATGAGATCCGGGCTCGTCGGCGGCGCCACGACTGGATGCGGGACAGCGAAAGTGGTCACTGACGACAAGGTCGACTGCCGAAACGGTGTCGTAAGTGACCGGCTGCAGCGTCAGGGAGCGCACCCTGTACACCGACCGGCTCCCGCGCCTGCGTCAGTCGCGGGATCGCACGATGAGGTCGGCCAGCAGCGCCAGCGCGATGATGATCATCCCGGTCACGAACAGCAGCATCGAGTTCGTGGTGATTCTGAAGTCGTAGCGGATGACGTCCACCACTCCCTTGACGA
>JACCXW010000152.1 GCA_013696785.1 Geodermatophilaceae bacterium
CCGTCAAGCCCTGCCGCGGTGTCGCGATTGCACTCTTGTCACAATTCCGGCCTCGTCAGTCCTCGCGCCAGCCGAGCCGTTCGGACACCTGTGCCGCCGCGGCGAGCAGCTCCGGAACGACCTCGTCCAGCCGCGCCTGATCGAGCCGGAATGTCGGCCCGGACAGGCTCATCGATGCCCGCACATCACCGCTGGCGTTGCGGATCGGCGTCGCGACGGCAGTCAGACCCCGCTCGAGTTCGTCCACCGCGACGGCGTACCCCGTTTCCCGAGCAATCGCGACGGCGGCGAGCAGCCGCTTGCCGGAGGTGATCGTGGCGGGGGTGTACGAACGCAGCACCCCGGCGGTTGCGAGGACCTCCTTGACCGGAAGCCCGCTGAGCAACACCTTGCCGTTGGACGTCGCATGAAGCGGGATGCGCTGTCCGACCCAGTTGTGCGATTGCAAAGCCGACGAACCCGCTACCTGGTCGACGTACAACGCGGCACCGTCGGAGAGCACCGCGAGGTTCACAGTCTCGCCGGTCTGCGCCGCTAACTGCCGCGTGATCGCCCGGCTTTCCTGCACGAGATCGAGCCGGGCAGTGGTGGCGCCGGCGAGGCGCAGGATGCCCACCCCCAGGCAGTACTTACCCCGCACGGAGTTCTGCTCCACCAGGCCACGGTTTTCCAGCGCCGAGATTAGTCTGAAAGCGGTCGACTTGTGTACGCCGAGCTCCGCGGCGATGTCGGTCACTCCGGCCACCCCGGTGCGGGCAAGGATTTCCAGCACGGTGACCGCACGGTCCACCGACTGGACGGTGACCGTGCCGCCGTCAGAGCGAGCCGACGGGCTGTTGCTCATGGCGGAACACTAGAGCACATCCGCTCGTCTGACCGCCGTCGTGCCCCGTGCAAGTAGCTGGCACAGAGCAAAAGCGACCGGTAGCTTTCCCGCATCGGCGGTAGGGAGACATGGGAGTGCAGACCATCGAGGAACCCATGTCTTGGTGCGGGCGCACCATCACCCGGGCCCAATCTCTTGCGCACTGGGGCGTTTCCATCGTCGGCAGCGGCGGCTACCTGCCCGGTGTCGGGATCACCAACGAGGAACTTCTCGCCCGGACGGGGTTGGAGACGACGGCCGAATGGGTGCGCGAGCACACCGGCATCGAGAGCCGGCACTATGCCGCAGATTCGCAGGCGACGAGCGATCTCGCGGCCGAAGCCGTCCGCCGGGCATTGGACGGCAGTGGTGTCGCGGTCGGTGATGTCAGCCGGATCATCCTCTGTACGACGACCGGTGACTGGACTTCCCCCGCGGCGTCGAACCGCGTCCAGTACCTGCTCGGTGCGCAGTGCCCGGTGGTGGACGTGCAATCGGCGTGCGCGAGTTGGCTGTTCGGGCTGGACATGGGCGCGCGAATGGTGGCCACCGGCCTGCGCAACGTCGTCGTGGTGGGTGCCGATGTGAAGTCCCGGTTCCTGCGCCGCGGCGACCACCGGCTCGGCGTCGTTCTGGCCGACGGCGCCGGGGCCGTGGTCCTGGACGGCTGCGACGCAGCGACCGGTTTCCAGCAGATCGAGCTCTACTCGGACGGGTCCAAGACGGCGAACCTGATCACCCCGGCCGGCGGTTCAGCGCTTCCGGCCAGCCGCGAAACAGTGGATGCGGACCTGCACACGGTTCAGATGGGCGTTCCGGGTGGTGTCGTCAAGCGGCACGCCGTCTTCGCCATGGCACGGCTGGCCGAGCAGGTCTGCGAGCAACAGGGCATCACGCTGGCCGAGGTCGACTGGTTGATCGCCCATCAGGCCAACGGGGCCATCCTGACCGCGCTCATCAAGGAACTGGGGCTGCCGCCCGGAAAAGTCATCAGCACGATCGGCCACTCGGGGAACATCGTGGCGGCGACGCTGCCCTATTCCTTCGACCACGCCGCCCGCGCAGGCAGCTTCCGACCCGGCGATCGGATCGTCTTCACCACCGCCGGCGCCGGCTACAGCGGCGGAGCGGCCCTCTACCAAGTCCCCGGATGAGCCGAGAGCGAGTGAGCATCGCAGCGAGCGCCAGCGAGCGAGCGGTGCGCGGGAGCCGAGCTTCGCAGGAGTTGCCTGGGGGGTCCGGCGACGTGACCGGAGCTTGGA